>JAKFWI010000114.1 GCA_021731965.1 Hyphomonadaceae bacterium
CAACTGGCCGAAGATTATCCAATAGGCTCCAAAGATTGGCGCGTGGCATAAGCTCTTGCGGCTGCGCGCCAATCAGCCCTCTTGCACCCAGGCTTTGATCAGCCAATGGGCAATGGCAAAAGGGGGCGGCGGATGACAGCCGGGCTGCTGGCCAGCCAAGGCAGAGCGCATCTGCGCGCGCGTGAACCATTGCGCATCTTCCAACTCCTCGGCATCAAGCACGATGGCGCTTGGCTCAACCTCGGCCAGAAACCCCACCATCATCGATGAGGGGAAGGGCCATGGCTGGCTGGAATGATAGCGCGCGCTCAGCACGCGTTGACCGACTTCCTCCAAAACCTCTCGCGCCACGGCCTCCTCTAGGCTTTCGCCCGGCTCCACAAAGCCCGCCAAAGCGGACCACATGCCTTGTGGAAAGCGTGCCTGGCGCCCAACCAGGCAGCGATCCTGTGCGATGGGGAGCATGATCACCACGGGATCGACGCGCGGGAAGTGCTCTGCCCCGCAGCCAGAGCAGCGACGGCGCCAGCCTCCGTCCACAAGATCACTGGCGCTGCCGCACGCCGCGCAAAATCCGTGGCGCGCATGCCAATCGAACAATGCCTTGGCGCAGCCCAAAGCCGCCGTATCGGCTCCGTTGAGGCGCATCGCCGCGGCGCGCATCTCGTGAAATTCACCCAGGCCATGCAAAGGTCCATCCGGCCCGGCCACCTCTGGTCCGATGCGCACGGCAAAATGCGGGGCGCAGACATCATCCAGGCCCAAAAAGATCGGCGGCCCCTCGACCGGCAATGCCCCCAATGCGTGGCTGCTTAGCCAGCCCGCCTCCAGGCTTCCTGCTTCCCCCGGCACGCAAAATGGCTGCTGGCCATCGCCCAGGCACACCACGCGAGCTTCGCGCTGGCCCAGCGCCTGCGCAAGCCAATCTACGTCACGCCGCTTCGCTCCCGCCCGGTCTAATGATCCGCCGGCAAACACATGGCAATGCGGCGCGAGGCTCATCCGCCTCCCCCAGCCAAAGCACGCATCTCAGCGGCGGTCAGGATGGCTTTTGCCAGGCTCCATGGGCCGCTGGCTTGCAATTCGCTGACAATGCGCAAAGCCGTCTGCGCCCGCTCCCCGCGCGTGGCGATCCAGCTTTGCGCCAGCTGGGCAGCCGCGGCTCTGTCCTGGGGCTCGCCCACTTCGCCGGCGGCCCGCATAGCCAAAACGCGCTGATCCTCGTTGAAGTCTTCCTGGATGCGTTTTTGCGCCAGCCGGTCGAAATGCTGCGGCAGCGCCAAACCCTCCCCCGCCGCCCGCGCCCGATCGAGGCCTAGCGCCGCTCCGATCGCCCGATAAAGCCGCGCGGCGGTGGCAGCCGGCCAGCCCACCTCGCGCGCCAGATCGGCAATCGCCAAGGCTGGCGTTAAAACATGCAGCAGCACGGCCTCGCGGGCGACATCCTCCGGCGCGCCTCCCTCGATCAGCTTACGCACGCGCGCCTCTGCGGCTTCGCTTTCCGCGAGGGAGAGCGAATCCCAGACGCTGTCGCGCTGGCTATCCACGGAGGGTTGATAAGCCGCAATGGTGCGGCGGATGCCGCCCTGCGTGCGGACCGTCGCGGCGCGTGTCAGATGCGCGGTGATCGAAGAGAGCGCCAAGCGCGCCTCAAGGCGCAAAGCCAATTGGGCATTGGCCGGGATTTTATTGTCAAGCGCATCGACGCGCGCGCTGAAGGCATCGGCACGGTAGATATGGCGCGCAGCCGTGAAGGCGCAGACCACATCAGCGGGATCGGCCCGCGCCAAATCCTGGATGCGATCGATAAACACCGGCCCGCCCCAGTTGATCGCCTCATCGGCCACCACGGTCGCGATGATTTCCCGACGCAGCCGGTGGCGGCTCATGGCCACTTCGAACTGGGTGAGGTGGCTCGGGAAATAGCCGCGCAGTGTATCGACGAAAAACGGATCGTCCGGCGCATCGCCGGCCACCAAAGCGTTGAAGGTATCAATCTTGGCATAGGCCAGCAGCTTGGCCAGCTCCGGGCGCGTCAGCCCCTGGCCGCGCGCGCGCAATTCACGCATGGCCTCACTGCTGGGCAGGCCCTCGACCTTGCGGCTGAGCCGCCCCGCACGCTCAAGCCGCGCCATCAGCCGCTCATGGGCATCGACATCGGCTTCGGCCCCAAACTGGGCCATGGACAGCGCCATGGTCTGGTTGGTGTTATGGGCCAAGACGTGACTCCCAACCTCGTGCGTCATGTCCGCGAGCAAAGGCTCGCGCGCTTCGGCCGCCAAGGCCCCACTGCGGATCACGTCAAACAGCAGGATTTTGATATTGACCTCATGATCGGAGGTATCGACTCCCGCAGAATTATCCACCGCATCGGTGTTGATCCGCCCGCCGGCGCGGGCAAAGGCGATGCGCCCGGCTTGGGTCACGCCCAGATTGGCCCCTTCGCCGATCACACCGGCACGCAAATCCTCGGCATTGACACGCAGGGCGTCATTCGCTTTGTCCCCGACATCGGCGTGGCTTTCGCGCGCCGCTTTCACATAGGTGCCGATGCCGCCAAACCAGAGCAAATCGCATTTGGCCTTGAGCAAAGCGCTGAGCAATTCGCTGGCAGACAAAGATTGCGCCTCCACCCCTAGCAGCGCGCGCACCTGCGGCGAAAGTGGAATGCTCTTGTCCTGCCGGCTGAACACGCCGCCGCCGGCGGAGATCAACGCGCCGTTGTAATCACGCCAGCGCGAGCCGGGAAGGTCATAGAGGCGCTGGCGCTCAACCCACGCCGCGAGTGGATCAGCGGGGCTTGGATCCAGGAAGATATCGCGGTGATCGAAAGCGGCCAGCAGGCGGATGGTTTTTGACAACAGCATGCCATTGCCGAACACATCGCCCGACATATCCCCCACGCCAATCACGTCAAACGGCTCTGTCTGGATATCCTTGCCGGCCTCGCGGAAATGGCGCTTCACCGCCTCCCAGGCCCCTTTGGCGGTGATGCCCATGGCCTTGTGATCATAACCAGCCGATCCGCCTGACGCGAAAGCATCGCCAAGCCAAAAGCCGTACTCGGCAGAAACGCTGTTGGCGATATCGGAAAATGTGGCCGTGCCCTTGTCAGCCGCCACGACCAGATAAGGATCATCCCCATCCCAGCGCAAAACCCCCATGGGGGGCACAACCGCGCCGTCCACGAGATTGTCGGTGATATCCAGCAGCCCGCGCAAAAAAGTTTTGTAGGCTGCGATGGCCACGTTTCTCGCCGGCTCTGCGGAGCGCCCGAGCAGCTTTGGAAAAAAGCCGCCTTTGGCCCCCACGGGCACGATGATGGCGTTCTTCACCTGCTGGGCCTTGACCAGATCCAGCACTTCAGTGCGGAAATCATCGCGCCGGTCCGTCCAGCGCAGCCCACCGCGCGCCACCGGGCCAAAGCGCAAATGCACGCCCTCAACTTCAGGTGCCCACACCCAGATTTCGCGGTAGGGCTTGGGCTCGGGCAGATCGGCTAGCTCCGGGCTGGCGATCTTGAAGGACATATAGCTTTTGGGCGCGCCCTGCGCATCGCGCTGATAAAAATTGGTGCGCAAGATCGCCTGGATCAGCCGCGCCAGCCGCCGCAACACACGATCAGCATCGAGGCTCTGGACCCCGTCCAGCTGGGCATCAATGCGCGCCGCGATGGCATCCACGCCGGCTTGGCGCAGAGACTGATCGCTAAATGCCTCAGGATCAAAACGCGCGCGGAACAATTCCAGCAGATCGCGCACGATGCCAGGGTGATCAGCCAATGCCTGCTCCACCACCCCGGTGGATGGATCGAGTCCCGATTGCTGGCGATAGCGCGCCAAAGCGCGGATCAAGCCGGCCTTGCGCCAGCCCACGCTCAGTTCAATGATCAAGCGATTGAAGCCGTCATTATCGGCCTGGCCCGTCCACACCGCCTCGAATGCGGTTTCGAAGCTGCGATTAACCGCCTCTAGATCAATGGCGCGGCCATTGGCTGTGCGCATTTCGAGATCATGGACCCACAGAAGCGGGCCCTGCCCGCCGCTTTCGGGCGGCGCACGCTTGACGCTCAAGCTATCCTCGGTCTCGACGAACAGGCCCATGTTTTCCAGCACGGGCATGCAGGCCGAGAGGGGCAATTGCTGGCCTAGCGCGTAGATTTTGCAGCGCAAAGTCTGGGGCGCGTCGCCCGCTTGTTTAAACGCCCGCACCCGCACCGCATTCTCGGGCGTCAGGCGATCAAACTCCGCGATATCCAGCAGCGCTTCGGCGGCATCAAAGCGCTCCCGGTAAGCGGCGTTGAAGGCGTTGGCGTAGCGGCGCAGCGTCTCGCCGGTGTGATGTGCATCATCGGCGCGCGCGCGCAGGGCCGCTTCGAAGCGATCCTCCCAGGTGCGGGAAATCTGCGCCAGGCGCTCATCAAGGGCGTCACGATCCGGCTCCGCGCGCTCCCGGTCAATATCGGAAACGATGAAATGGATGCGGGCCAGCGGCCCCTCGCCGATGGTGGGCAAAGAGGACGTCACCGAGCCGCCATAGGTTTCCCCCAGCAGCGCGCCCACTTGCTCACGGACCGCGGCTGTGAAGCGCTCCTTGGGCAGATAGACCAACACGGACACAAAGCGATTGAAGCGATCCCGGCGCACCAGCGCCCGCGGGCGCGGACGATCCGCGAGGTGTAAAGCCGCCTGGGCCAGCGCCAGCAAATCCTCCTCGGTGCTTTGAAACAATTCATCGCGCGGGAAGGTCTCGACCAGATTGGCCAACACCTTGGCATTATGGCTGCCGGGGATCACGCCCGCGCGTTCCACTACCCTGCGCACCTTCTGGCGCAGCAGCGGAATTTCGCGCGTAGGCTCATTATAGGCTTCCGCCGTGAACAGGCCCACAAAGCGCGTCTCGCCGATCACCTCCCCCTGGGCATCGAATCGCTTGACCCCAATGTAATCGGCGGCCACCCGCCGATGCACGCGCGAGCGCAAACTGGATTTGGCCACCACCAGCGCCGATGGCTCCTGCAAAAAGCGCGCGATCTCTGGCGTCAGCATGCTGGGCTCGGCCGCGCGCCGCAACACAAAGCGATTGGGATCGCGCAGCACGCCAAGGCCCGATTTCTCGAGTATGATGGGCTCATCGCGCACGAATTGCCCGTCATTCTCCCGCGCGAAAGCGTAATCCCGCGCCCCGAGAAACACAAAGCTGGCGCCCTCCAGCCAGCGCAAAAACGCGACATTCTCGCGCGCGGCATCGATATCGAGCTGGCCGGGCGCGCGATCAAGCGCATCAGCCACGGCCGCCATCCGGTCCCGCAGCGCCTGATAATCCCGCACCGCCGAAGAGACATCCTCCAGCGTCACGCGCACACCTTCCAGCAGCGCATTGGCGCGCGCCGGGCTGAGCGCCGGAAACTGAACCTGGATATAGGATTCCGCCAAGGAGGCATCGCCAACGCAGCGCCGGCCAGCAGCATCGCGGCACACCCGCACGATGGGATGCACCAAGCTGATCGCCGTGAGCTCTTGATCACTCACTTCGCCCATGATTGAGCTGACCAAAAACGGCCCGTCATCGCCGATGACCTCAAGCACGGTGCGGTCGAGGAATCGCCCGTCTTGGCCCGTCGCGTCCCGCACGCGCACATGGCGCTGACCCGGCGTGCGGACCGCGCCAAAGGCCCAAAAGGGATCTGCCAGCGCCACCACATCTCCTGCCTCCAGGCCGCGCAATTCCTCCGGTGCCAAATCCTCCCAATAGCCGCGCAAAAACACCATGGCGTCGGTGTGGAGGCCCCCGTCCGCGGAGAGGCCTGGCCAGGGATTGGCGCGCGCCAGGCTGATCAGGGCTTCTAGGGTCACGCGTTTGGGGGTGGAATTGATGCTATCCATGCTGGCTTCCTGGCTGCTGCGCGCGCCAACCTAGACAGCTTTCACAGAAAGTGGAGTCCGGTTTCTCGCCCCAAAGCGGTCTCATGATTCAATTTCCCGGATTTTCGGGCACAAAATCGCGATGACGCTTTTGTTGGAAATGAACGAGAGTCTCAAACGCGCGGCGCAGCCCTGCTCACCCAAGCACCCTTGCCCATCCCAAGAGACGCTAGACAGACCGACGCCGCCGAGCGGGGGGGCTCGGCGGCGCCATAAGCCGCTGTCTCTATGCTGGGGGAGGGACGAGGATCAGCAGCCCTTGGCGATGATGTATCCACAGAAACACTACCACAAGGTTAACTTGGCGACGCTTCCCAATCGAAGGCATAAAGCAGCGTGCGTTGATCGGAACGGAAGTTATCGTCTGAGATCAAATAGAGCCGCGCCCCGGTGGGTGTCGCCACCGCGCTCACCCCCTCAAAATTGTCGAGCAGCAGCGGCGTTGCCAGTTCGGCGATGATGGGCCCCTCAAAGCGCCCCGCCGCCAAGCCCGCCGCCGAGACGCGCCGCAAGCGGGTGCGCAGCGCTGTGACGGGCGTGTAAAACCGCTCCAGCGCCACATAATCCCCGCCAAAGGCAGGCGGCAGCTGATCGAGACCCACCAAAGCGAAGCCCGGGCTTAGCGGCGCGACGCCTGGGCGCGGCGCGTCATCGCCCGCCAAAGGCAAAATCCACCACCAGGTCTCGCCTCCTTTGGGGCTGCGCTCAGCCCCGGCCAGCAAGCCGTCTTTATAGGAAGCAAGCGCCTCCAGCCCTTCATTTGGCTCCAGGAACCAGCTATCCCAAATGGTGGAGCCGCCGCGGATCGCCGGTGCCTCGGGGCCAGCAGCCAAATCATAAAGCCATATGCGGTGGTTGCGCTCAAAGGAAACAGCAAACCGGCCATTGGGCAAAGCCGCCAGGCCTTCAGCGTCGGCGCGATATTTATCGATCAAGGCACGACCACCCGGATCGGTCATGCGCGCCAGGCGCATGTCGGCTAGGCCGCTCAACCGCCCCCGCGCGTCAGTGCTTATCTGCCCGCGCAGCCACGCGCCAGCGTCGCTGACCGCGGTCAACTCGCCGTTCTCATCCACTTCCAGTCCGGAAAACCCGCCAAACAGCCGATCGTGAGAGGTCAGCACCAGGCCCCCGGCAAAGCGCAGCGGGCCATAAGCTTCGCCGTCCACGCCGCCCAAAGGCGCCGGCTCGCTGGTCACTGCGCCGTCACGCCAGCCCAGACGCGCGTCGGGCGCGGGCGTGCACGCCGCCGCGGCCATCACCAGGCCCATCGCCAGCCCAAGCCAAATCTTCATGCGGCGGCCCGGCGGCGGCGCGTCGGCTGGGCGCGACCCCTCTCGGCGACGCTTTCATCGAACAATTCCGCGAGCTTTTCGGTCATGGCACCGCCCAATTGCTCCGCATCCACGATGGTCACGGCTCGGCGATAATAGCGCGTCACGTCATGGCCGATGCCGATAGCGATCAGCTGGACCGGGCTGGCCCCTTCGATATAGCCGATCACCGCGCGCAAATGCCGCTCCAGATAGCTGCCGGGATTGGCGGAAAGGGTGGAATCATCCACAGGAGCCCCGTCCGAAATCACCATGAGGATTCGCCGCTGCTCTGGCCGCGCCAGCAGGCGCTCATGCGCCCATAGCAGCGCCTCGCCATCGATGTTTTCCTTGAGCAGGCCCTCCCGCATCATCAGGCCGAGATTGCGCCGGGCGCGCCGCCAGGGCGCATCCGCCGGCTTGTAGATGATGTGGCGCAGATCATTAAGCCGCCCGGGCAAAGCCGGGCGCCCCTCCTTCAGCCAATCCTCCTTAGATGCCCCGCCTTTCCAAGCGCGGGTGGTGAAGCCCAAAATCTCAACCTTGACGCCGCAGCGCTCCAGTGTGCGCGCCAGGATGTCGGCGCACAAAGCGGCCACCATGATGGGGCGTCCGCGCATGGAGCCGGAATTATCGAGCAGCAGCGTAACCGCCGTGTCGCGAAAGGGCATGTCCTCTTCCTGCTTGAAGGATAAAGCGGAAAGCGGATCGGTGATGATGCGCGTCAGCCGCGAGGCATCCAGCACCCCTTCTTCAAGATCAAAGCTCCAGGAGCGGTTTTGCTGCGCCAGCAAGCGCCGCTGCAAGCGATTGGCCAAGCGACCGACCACGCTCTGCAAGGGCTTGAGCTGCTGATCGAGATAAGCGCGCAGCCGCGCCAACTCATCCTCATCACACAAATCCTCCGCTTTGATCATCTCATCATGGCGGCGCGTGAAGACGGCGTATTGCGCGTTTGGATCCTCCCAATCCCCGGGCGGAGGGCGGACGGGCTTGGCCTCCTCTTCCTCACTATCAGGCAAATCCTCGTCGCCGGAGGGGTCCTCCTCGGCGTCCAGCAGCACGTTTTGCTCACCGGAGGCATCATCCGAGGCGGGTGCGCTATCTTGGCGGGTTTCTGACTGGCTCTGCTCTTCGTCCTCATCCTCCCCGCTGGCATCACTGGGAGGGGGCGGAGGCGGCGGGGCCTGCACCTCCGGATCTGCGTTGTCCGCTTCTTCGGCCCCCAATTCGTCTCCCAAATCGAGATCGCGGATGAGCTCGCGGGTCAGCAGGGCAAAGGCGCGCTGATCACCAAGGGCTTCGGCCAATTGATCCAGACGCGCGCCGGCTTTGCTTTCCACCTCGGCGCGCCAGGTTTGCGCCACGAGGCGCCCCGCTTCGGGCGGGGGCCAGCCCGTCAGCCGCTCACGGAGCAGCAAAGCCAAGCCTTCAGCCATGGGGGCAGCGGTGTTGTCGGCGCGGCCATAGCCTTTGCGCTCCAGCCGATCGGCCAAGGCTGCGGCCAGATTCTGCCCCACACCGAGCAGCGCATTGGCCCCAATGGAATGCACGCGCATTTCCTCGACCGCGTCGAACACCGCGCGGGCCTGCTGCCCCTCGGGTCGTAGGCGGGCATGCGCAAGCGCGTCGTGGTGCGCCAGGGTCAAGGCCAGCCCATCCGCCTGGCCGCGCAGGCGCACCGCCTCCTCCCCAGCAAACACGCGCGAGGGCTGGGCGAGGATCACCCGCTCACCCTCCAAGCGCGGCCCATCGCTGGCAAAGCTGACATCCAACGCGTCGCGCCCGGCCAGCGCGCGGGTGGATTGCGCTAAAGCCCGCTTGAAAATTTCGGTTGGAGTATCCTTGGATCCGGCCATGCTGATCTCGCTATACCGGGCGAACGAGGATGCGTCACGCCCCTCCCCGAAAGCCCCATCTGGTCTTTTGCTTTCCAACGTCTTATCTGAGAAAAATCCCAACCCGGGGGCGCGCCATGAACTTTAGCGAACCCAGCCTGATCACGGCCGTGCTTGGGCCCACCAATACCGGCAAAACCCATCTGGCGATCGAGCGCATGCAGGCGCATTCGAGCGGCATGATCGGCCTGCCCTTACGGCTTTTGGCCCGTGAGGTGTATGACAAATTCGTCAAGGCCAAGGGTGCGCGGGCGGTGGCCCTGATCACCGGTGAAGAAAAAATCACACCCGAGCAGGCCCGGTATTTCATCTGCACGGTCGAGGCCATGCCACTGGATCGGCGGGTGGAATTCCTGGCCATCGATGAAATCCAACTGTGCGCGGATCCCGATCGCGGCCATGTGTTCACCGATCGCATTTTGCGGGCCCGCGGCGCCGGCGAAACCATGTGGCTAGGGGCCGCCACCATGCGGCCCATGCTGCGCAAGCTGGCGCCGGGGGTGGAGCTGATCCAGCGCGAGCGGCTCTCGACCCTGTCTTACGCCGGCCCGTGCAAGGTCACGAAACTACCCAAGCGCTCCGCCATCGTGGCCTTCTCGAGTGAAGAGGTCTACGCCATCGCTGAATTGATAAGGCGCCAGCGCGGCGGGGCGGCCGTGGTGATGGGCGCGTTGAGCCCGCGCACGCGCAATGCCCAAGCGGCACTCTACCAATCGGGCGAAGTGGATTTCCTGGTGGCCACCGATGCCATCGGCATGGGCCTCAATCTGGATGTGGAGCATGTCGCCTTCGCCGCCAGCGCCAAGTTTGACGGCCGCCGCCACCGCCCTTTGCGCGCCGACGAACTGGCCCAGATCGCGGGCCGGGCTGGGCGTTATCGCAGCGACGGTAGCTTTGGCGAGACGGGCAATTGCCCCGCCTTTGACGGCGAAACCATAGCCCGCATCGAGCAGCACAGTTTTGAAGACATCGAGGCGGTGGAATGGCGCAGCGCCAATCTGGATTTTCGCTCCGCGGCAGCCTTGCTGGGCTCCTTGGAACAGCCCCCGCCTGGGCCAGGCCTGATGCGGGTGCGCGGTGCCAGCGATGAGGACGCGCTGCGCCGGCTCAGCCGGGAGGACGCCATCCTCGATCGCCTCACCAGCGAGGCGGCGG
>JAKFWI010000140.1 GCA_021731965.1 Hyphomonadaceae bacterium
GGCGGGTTTATCGTGGCGCTGGGTGTGGAACGCTGGGGCCTGCACGCACGCGTGGCTTATACCATCGTGGCGCGTTTCGGGGCCCGGCCGCGGGCCATCGTGGCAGGCTTCATGCTGGCGGCGGCGCTGATTTCCATGTGGATCTCCAATACCGCCACCGCGTTGATGCTGGCCCCCATCGCCTTATCCTTGGCGCAGGCGGGCGGCGGCGGCCGGCGGTTTGCACAGGCGCTGATGCTGGGCCTCGCTTGGGCCGCGACCATTGGCGGGCTGGCCACCCCCGTGGGCACGCCGACCAATCTCATCGCCATCGCTTGGCTGCAGGAAACCCAAGGCGTGCGCATCGCGTTTTCGGATTGGGTGGCGATCGGCTTACCGGCCACGCTGCTCATCCTGCCGGCGGCTTGGCTGGCCGCGACCTGGGGCCTGGGGCGCGAAAAGGTGGCGCGGGATGCCCGCGGCATCGCGCAGGCGGCGGTGCAGGCTTTGGGGCCTATGCACCAACCAGAAATCCGTTTGTGTTTGGTGTTTGTGGTGGTGGCGACGGCCTGGGTGCTGGGCGAGCCGCTGCGCGCGCTGGGGCTGGGCATTACCGATATGGGGGTCGCGATCGCGGGGGCATTGGCCATGCTGCTGGTGCCGGCCGGGGGCAATTCGCATCGCCCGCTGTTGACCTGGGAAGAAGCCGCCAAGGCCCCGTGGGAAGTGGTGCTGCTGTTTGGCGGGGGCTTGAGCCTGGCTGGCGCGATGCAATCATCGGGCCTGGCGGCGTGGATGGGGCAGGGCCTCAGCGGCTTTGCTGGCGCGCCGCCGCTGGTGCTGGCACTCTTGGTCACCGGATTGGTGATCGTGCTGACCGAATTCATGTCCAATGTGGCGGCGATCACGCTGCTGCTGCCCATCCTTGGCGCACTGGCGCAAGGCGCGGGGCTCAATCCCATCGTGCTGGTTGTGCCTGCCGCGATCGCCTCCTCTTGCGGCTTCATGATGCCGGCCGGCACCGGGCCGAACGCGGTGGCTTATGGCTCGGGCGCGGTGCGCATGCGGGCGATGATGGGGCGCGGCTTGTTCGTCAACATCGCTTCCTTGCTGGCCATGACCGGCATCGGACTGATGCTGGCCCCCTATGTGCTGGGATGAGCCGGGAAATAAGTGACGCGCGGGTTTTGCGGCGATAAAGATGCGCCATGTCTCAGCCCGCCCCGCGTTTGTACCTGATCGATGCCTCTGGCTATATCTTCCGCGCCTATCACGCGCTCCCGGCGCTGACGCGCGCGTCTGACGGCATGCCGGTTGGGGCGGTGGCCGGCTTTTGCAACATGCTGTTCAAATTTCTGGAAGAGATGAAAGGGGCCGATCGCCCCACCCATCTGGCCGCGGTGTTTGACCGTTCCGAGCGCACCTTCCGCAACGAATTGTTCTCTGGCTACAAGGCCCATCGCCCTCCGGCCCCCGAGGATTTGGTCCCGCAATTTGGGCTGATCCGGGAGGCCACACGCGCCTTCAACGTGCCGATGGTCGAGCTTGAAGGCTTCGAGGCCGATGACATCATCGCCACCTATGCGCGCGCCGCTGCCCGTGAGGGGGCGCTGGTGCGCATCGTCTCGTCAGACAAGGATCTGATGCAATTGGTCGAAGATGGCCGCATCGAGCTGTTCGATCCGATGAAGAACAAGCCGATCGGCGTCGCCGAGGTGCTGGAAAAATTCGGCGTGGCCCCCGACAAGGTCATCGAAGTGCAGGCTTTGATGGGCGATAGCGTGGATAATGTGCCCGGCTGCCCGGGCGTGGGGCAAAAGACTGCCGCCGAATTGATCTCCACCTATGGCGATATCGAGGCTTTGCTCGCGCGGCTCGATGAGATCAAGCAGCCCAAACGGCGCGAGGCGTTGACGCAGCACGCGGAGGCGATCCGCCTCTCCAAGGTGCTGGTGACGCTGAAAGACGATGTGGCGCTTGAGGCGGGCTGGGCGGCCCATACACTGCATGAGCCTGACCCTGACGCGCTGCTGGCCTTTCTTGATCAGATGGAGTTTCGCACGCTTGGCCGGCGGGTGCGGGACCGATTGGGCCTTGCGCCAGCACCGCCGTCCAGCATGGCAAGCGCGCCAAATGCCGCAGAGCAAGCGCCCGACCCGCAAGCCTACCGCCCAGTGGCCAGTTTGGCCGCGTTGGAGGCCTTTTTGGCGCGCGCCAGTGCGGTGGGCCGGTTAGGTCTGGCGATCGAGACCGATGGCGCAGACGCGGCGCGCGCGATCCCCATTGGCATCGGGCTGGCATACGGGCCCAATGAGGCGATCTATGTGCCACTGGCCCATGCCAGCGCGCCTGGCGATTTGTTCGGCGAAGCCGATGGCGCCGCGCCTGGCTATGCCAATCTGCCGCTTGGCGGGGTGGTGGCGCTGCTCAAGCCCATCTTTGAAGATGTCGCGGTGCTCAAAATCGGCTTCGATACCAAAAAGGCGCACAGCGTCTGCGCGGGGCTGGGCATACAACTGATCGGCACAGACGACGTGCAATTGCTTTCCTATGTGTTGGGGGCCGGCAGCTTTGGGCATGACCGCGAGGCGGTGTCGGAGCGCATGCTTGGCAGCAAGCCGGCGGCCTTAACCGAGATCGTCGGCAGCGGCAAAGCGCGCATCGGCTTTGCGCAAGTGGGAATCGACATCGCGGCCCGCTATCTGGCCGAAGAGGCGGATCGCTGCCTGCGCTTGCATGGCCGCCTGCACCGTGAGATCGCGCAGGTGCATCTGCGCACGGTGTACGAAACCCTGGATCGGCCGCTTCCGGCGATTGTCGCGGCCATGGAAGTGGCGGGGATCAAGGTGGATCTGGCGGAGTTATCGCGCCTCTCGGGCGATTTCGCCCAGCGCATGGGCGCGCTGGAGGCGCAGGCCAAGGCGCTGGCCGGCCAGGATTTCAACCTCGCCAGCCCCAAGCAATTGGGAGATATCTTGTTTGGGCAATTGCATTTGCCGGGCGGGCGTAAAACCAAAACCGGGGCCTGGTCAACCGACGCCGAGATTTTGGAAGATATCGCCGCCCAGGGGCATGCTTTGCCCAAAGCGGTGCTGGATTGGCGCCAGCTCGCCAAGCTGCGCTCCACCTATACCGAGGCGCTGCGCGAGGCGGTCAACCCCGCCACCGGCCGGGTGCACACCTCATACCAATTGGCGGCCACCAGCACGGGGCGCTTTTCCTCCTCCGAACCCAATCTGCAAAACATCCCCATCCGCACGGAGGAAGGGCGGCGAATCCGGGAAGTGTTCATTGCGGATCCCGGCAATGTTTTGATTTCCGCCGATTATTCGCAGATCGAGCTGCGCCTTCTGGCCATCGTCGCCGATATTCCTGAACTCAAGCGCGCCTTTGCCGACGGCGTGGATATCCACGCGCTGACCGCTTCGGAAATGTTTGGCGTGCCGATCATTGGCATGCCGGCCGAGATCCGCCGCCAAGCCAAGGCCATCAATTTCGGCATCATTTATGGGATTTCGGCCTTTGGCCTGGCGCGCAACCTCGGCATCGCCCACGGGGAGGCCAATGCCTATATCAAGCGCTATTTCGAGCGCTTCCCGGGCATCCAAGCCTATATGGACCGCACCAAGGCCTTCGCGCGTGAGCATGGCTATGTCACCACTTTGTTTGGCCGGCGCTGCTGGACGCCGGCGGCGCGCTCCAAAAACCCGCAAGAGCGCCAAGGCGGGGAGCGCCAAGCCATCAACGCGCCGCTGCAAGGCGCGGCGGCCGATATCATCAAGCGCGCCATGATCCGTTTGCCGGGGGCGCTGCGCACAGCGGGGCTGCGGGCCCGCATGCTGCTGCAGGTCCATGACGAATTGGTGTTTGAAGCGCCGGCAAGTGAGGCTGGCGAAAGCTGTGCGCTGATCCGCCAGATCATGGAGGGCGCGGCGGCCCCGGCGGCCGTGCTCGATGTGCCGCTGACGGTGGAGGCCAAGGCCGGTGCCACTTGGGGCGCGGCACATTAGAGCACAAACCCGCAAAACACTCTTGTTGAAAATGCCCGCTATTCCACCGGCGCGTTGATCTGCAGCAAAACCAGCTCGGTGCGGGCATAGGCCTGGGCAGCATTCAGGCGAGCCAGTAAATCGCTGCGGACGCTCGGGGAATCGCGCAGGATCGGTGCCATCGCATCCGTCGCGAGCAAGGCCTTGGCGGCATCGAGCGCCAGGCGGCAGCAGGACCCCAGCGGCAAAGCCCGCCGGGCGATCAGCTCCAGCAGCGCCGCCACGCGCACTTCGGGCGGTGCGGAATGACCCGATAGCGTCTCCACCAGGCGGCTGCGCCACAGCAGGCGCATGCCGTACCTATCAAATTCATCAGCGATATCAATACGATCGCGCGAGAGCAGCGATGAGCCCAGCACCTCCGCCTGCATGAGCGCCAAATCGGCCAACCGGTCCAATACCGGGCGCGCGGCCTCCATCACGCTGCGCTCGAATTCGCGATCATAGAGGGTGACGCGGGTTTCGCGGGCCATGGCGGTTGCGATCACGCGGCGTAGCGGCGCATTGGGCAGCCCCAGGCTTTCGCCCAGCCGCGCGTTCTGGCGCAAGGGTGCCAATGGGCTGGCACCCTCCTCGTCAGCGATCACTTGTGGGGAAAGGGAAAAAGCGGGCAGCATGCAACCATGCTTGCGCCGGCGCGCCCTAAGGCTAGATTACCAAAGACAGTGAATGATGCATTTCTAATGCTTTGATCGCGATCTATGCTGCTGAACAGTCGTTTGCCCGCGAAAAAGGATGCCCATGCCCACGATTGCCCTGGTCGATGATGACGAGAACATCTTGGCTTCGCTCAAGATTTTTTTTGAGCAGGAAGGCTATCAGGTGCGCACCTATCATGACGGCGCGACCGCCCTGGCGGCCATGAGCGAGCAGCCGCCCGATGTGGCGGTGCTTGATGTCAAAATGCCGCGCATGGATGGCATCGAATTGCTAAGACGCCTGCGCCAAAGCGCCAATACGCCGGTCATCTTCCTCACCTCCAAGGATGAGGAGATGGATGAGGTGGTGGGTTTTAACGTCGGGGCCGATGATTACATCACCAAGCCGTTTTCCCAGCGTCTGCTGGCTGAACGGGTGAAGGCTGTGCTGCGCCGGGCACGTGCCCCGGGCGGTGCCCCCGAACCGGGGGACAAAAAATCCATGGCGCGGGGCGAGCTGTCGCTTGACCCCAACCGCCATGCCTGCACCTGGAAGGGGGATCAGGTGCGGTTGACGGTTACGGAATTTCTGATCTTGCAAGCTTTGGCGCAGCGACCCGGCTATGTAAAAAGCCGGGATCAATTGATGGACGCGGCTTATGACGACCAAGTCTATGTCGACGACAGAACCATCGACAGCCACATCAAGCGGCTCCGCAAAAAGTTCCGGGAAGTCGATGACGCGTTCGACGCCATCGAAACGCTCTATGGCGTTGGGTACCGCTATAACGAGGTTTAGGCGCGGGCGTAGGATGCTTGGCTCGCGCATCGCGCAGCTGATTTTCGTCTCCAATTTCGCGGCCTTTGCCATATTGGCCATCGGCGCATTGACACTATCGGAATTGCGCGCCCAGCTGGTGGGAGCCAAGATAGAGAGCCTGCGCACCCAAGGTGAGCTGATCGCAGACGCGCTGGCGGACACCGCCACGGTGGGGGAACCGGCACCCATCCTGTTGGAGCCGCGCGCTTTGGCTTTGCTGCAGCGCTTGCGGCTGGCCGAATCGGTGCGGCTGCGTTTGTTTGCGCCCGATCAACGGGTGATCGTCGATTCCGCTTTGATCGGTGAGCGCGTCAATCAACGCGATCTCCCGGTATTGAGCGCGCGCAAGCCCTGGATCCACATTCCGCCGATCTCGGCCTGGAGGGTGCGAAGTTTGGACGCCGAGGTGGCGGAGGCCATGCTGGGTTTGCCCAGTTCGGGCCTGCGCGCGGGCCCCGATGGCACAAGGGTGGTCAGCGTATCGCTGCCGATCCAGCGCGTGCAGGCCGTGCTCGCGGTCTTGACCGTGGAATCGGACGATGTGGAAGTGCTGCTGGCGGAGGAGCGCCGCGCCCGCTTGCCCTTCATTCTGGTGGCGGGGGTGCTGATCTGGCTGTCTTCATCGCTGTTGGCGGTGCTGATCGCGCGGCCGCTGCGCCGGCTGGCTGGAGCCGCGGATCGGCTGCGCGCCACTGGCGGGGTGCGCCTGTCCACGCCGGAGATTGCGCGGCGCAATGACGAGATCGGCCATTTGGCGCAGGCGCTGGAGCGCTTGACCAATGCCTTGGCCGAACGCATCGACGCCAACGCCCGCTTTGCCGCCGACGTGGCCCACGAGTTGAAAAACCCGTTGACCTCGATCCGCAGCGCCATCGAAACAACGCGTGCCGTCGCCGAGCCGGAGGCCCGCGAGAAATTGCTGGCGATCATCGCGGCCGATGTCGGCCGGCTCGATCGGCTGATCTCTGACATCTCGCGCGCCTCGCGCTTGGAGGCGGAAACCGCCAAAGGCAGCGCCGAATGGATCGATCTGTCACGCCTGCTGGGCGAATTGGCGCAAACCTATGAGGCCACCCGCAATGGCGGGGTGCGGGTGGAGTTCGCTGGTGAGGCCGATGCGCCTGTCTGGGTCGCGGGGCAAGAAGGGCCGCTAGGGCAGGTGTTCCGCAATCTGATCGATAATGCCCGCTCCTTCAGCCCGCCGGATGGGCTGGTGCGTTTGCGTCTCCAGCGCGAAGGCACCGGTGCGGCGCAGATCGTGCGCGCCGAGGTCGAAGATGGCGGCCCGGGTATTCGCGCGGAGAATCTGGAGACCATCTTCGAACGCTTTTACACGGAGCGGCCGCGCGGCGCTGCGTTTGGCGGGAATTCGGGCCTCGGGTTACCGATCGCGCGCCAAATCGTGCTTGCGCACAAAGGGCGCATCTGGGCAGAGAACCGGCTTGGCGGCGGCGCTCGTTTCGTGGTGGAGCTGCCCCTGGCGCCCTGGGCGCGCGGGGAAACATGGAGAGAGGGATGAGGCATCCCAGTTTCGAACGCGCCGGAGCGGGCCGGCACCGCACTGGCGGGGAGCCGGCACGATGATTGGCGTGGTGGTGGTGACGCATGGGCAATTGGCGCAGGCCTTTATCGCCGCAGCCGAGCACGTGCTCGGCGCATTGCCGCAGATGCGCGGCGTGGCCATCGGCCCGGACGATGACATGGAGGTGCGCCGCGAGGACATTCTGGCCCAAGTGCGGGCGGTGGATGATGGCACGGGGGTCATCATCCTCACGGATTTGTTCGGCGGCACGCCCTCCAATCTGGCCATTTCGGTGATGCCGCATGTGCAATGCGATGTGATTGCCGGAGTCAATTTGCCCATGCTCGTCAAGCTCGGGGAGCTGAGGGGGGCCGTGACACTGGCGCAGGCCGCCAACGCCGCAGCCGACGCGGGGCGGCGCTATATCCGCGTCGCTTCCGTGGAGCTGGCGGACGATCCATGAGTGAGCGCGTCGCGCAGCGCGCCATGATCGTGAACCAACGCGGCCTGCACGCACGCGCCTCGCGCAAGCTGGCGGAAACGGCGCTGCGCTTTCCCGCGGCCATGTGGGTGCGCCGCGACGACGAGACGGCCGATGCGTCCTCTTTGATGGATTTGATGATGCTGGGTGCGGGGCTGGGCAGCGAAGTGGAAATCATCGCGGAGGGCCAAGACGCGGCGGCCGCAGTGGCAGCCGTCGTGCAGCTCATCGCCGAAAAATTTGGGGAGGAAGACTGAGCATGGTGATGGATCCCGCCGAAGGACTGGGCTTAATCGCGGGGGCGATCGGGGCCTTGGCGTTCGCGCCGCAAGCGCTGAAAATCCTACGGGAAAAACGCGTGGCCGATGTGTCCCTGGCCACTTATGTCATGGTGCTGAGCGGGGCCTTGTTGTGGGCGGCCTATGGCGTGATGCGCGGGGCCCCCTCCATCGTGTTGTGGAATCTGGTGGCAGCGAGCCTTGCGGCAGCCGTGGTGGCCGGCAAGCTGTATTGGTCTAGGACCAAGATATAAACATTTCCTTATATCTTTATTGCCGATGCCGGGCAGGCCTGCTACACGCCCAGCAAAACAGGAGCGCCCGATGGCCATTGCCGCCGATTACATCGTGAAAGACATCAGCCTCGCCGATTTTGGCCGCGCCGAGATCGATATCGCCGAAACCGAAATGCCCGGCCTAATGGCTACGCGGGCCGAGTTTGGCCCCGCCCAAATCCTCAAAGGCGCACGCATCGCCGGCTCTTTGCACATGACCATCCAAACCGCGGTGCTGATCGAAACCTTGCAGGCCCTCGGCGCGCAGGTGCGCTGGGCTTCGTGCAATATTTTCTCGACGCAGGATCATGCGGCCGCCGCGATCGCCGCACGCGGCACGCCGGTGTTTGCCTATAAGGGTGAAAACCTGATCGAGTATTGGGAATACGCCCACCGCATTTTCGAATGGAGCGATGGCGGCTACCCCAATCTCATCCTCGATGATGGCGGGGACGCGACTTTGCTCTGCGTGCTTGGGCCCAAGGCGGAGCAAGACCCCAGCGTGCTCAACACCCCCCAAAACGAAGAAGAAGAAGCGCTCTACACCGTGATGAAGCGCTATCTCAAGGAAAAGCCCGGCTTTTACGCAGCCATCCGCGATGCCATCACCGGCGTTTCGGAAGAAACCACCACGGGCGTGCACCGGCTCTATCAGATGGCGCAGCGCGGCGAGCTGCCCTTCCCGGCCATCAATGTCAATGACAGCGTGACCAAGTCCAAATTCGATAATCTCTATGGTTGCCGCGAGAGTTTGGTCGATGCCATTCGGCGCGGCACCGATGTGATGCTGGCCGGCAAGGTGGCCGTGGTGTGCGGCTATGGCGATGTGGGCAAGGGTTCGGCGGCCAGCCTTCGCAATGGCGGCGCGCGCGTGGTGGTCACCGAGATCGATCCGATTTGCGCCCTGCAGGCCGCCATGGAGGGCTATGAGGTGCGCACGCTGGAGGATGTGGCCGCCAGCGCCGATATCTTCGTCACCGCCACGGGCAACAAGGATGTGATCACCGTCGATCACATGCGCGCCATGAAGAACAACGCCATTGTGGCCAATATCGGCCATTTCGATTCCGAAATTCAGATCGCGGGATTGCGCAATTTCAAATGGTCCAAGATCAAGGACCAAGTCCATCATGTGGAATTCCCCGACGGCAAAAAGATCATTGTGCTTTCCGAGGGGCGCCTCGTGAATTTGGGCAATGCCACGGGACATCCCAGCTTTGTGATGAGCGCGTCCTTCACCAACCAGACTTTGGCGCAAATCGAGCTATGGACCAATGCAGCGGCCTATGAGCGCAAGGTCTACACCCTGCCCAAGGCCCTGGACGAAAAGGTGGCCATGCTGCATCTCGAAAAACTGGGCGTGAAGCTGACGCGGCTTTCCGCTGAACAGGCTGATTACATCGGCGTGGCAGGTCAGGGCCCATTCAAGCCGGATCATTACCGCTATTGATGCGCGCATGCCCGCAAAGCGTGCATAAGAAGCGCAAAGCCGATTGCGCACCGCCTACTAAGCCGGCACACTGAACCGCGCGCAGTTTCCGCGTGCGCTCAAGCCAGGGGCATTGTCAGGTCATGCTGGTCGCCGCGACGCGGACGATTTCCGCCTATGCTTTGGCCGCGGCATTTTTGACGGGCCTATTTTTGGTGGTGGTCCTGGCGCAGTTCGCGGTGGTTTCGGCGCTGCGCGGAGCCGGGCTTGGCGGCAGCGCGGCCCTGTCGGTTTCGGGCGTGCTGATCATGGGGGCGGTGCTGGCGCTGAACTGGGGGGTGCGGGCTTTGCACCGGCGCGCGATTACCGCCCGTGAGGCGGCGCGGGCGCGCCACGCTTTGCCCGATGGCCCGTGCTGCCTGGTTTGGCATGGCCGCGGCGAGGCGGATTTTCCGTTTGAGCTGGAAGGGGATGTCAGCGTGATCTACCCCACGGCCGCGCGGCGATTGGGAATCGAGGGCGTGGCGGTGGTGGAGTTTGAGATCGGGGCGGATGGCGCGCCCAAAAACCTGCATGCGCTGGATTATTGGCCCTCGCGCGTGTTTTACCGCGCTGCGGAGCAGGCGCTGCTCCACGCACGCTTTCGCCCGCGCGATCCGGCCAAGGCATGGCGCGGGCCCAGCTATCGCATGCCCTTCGTTTTCCGCTTGCGGGGGGCGGCCCGGGTGCGCGATGCGGGGCGGCGTACTTTGCCGCGTGGCTCGCTACTCT
>JAKFWI010000009.1 GCA_021731965.1 Hyphomonadaceae bacterium
TGATCGGGGCGGGCTTGGCCTTGGGCCTGGCTTTGCGCGCCCCGCTGGCCAAGCTGGCGGGGCTGGCCGCGCTGGCTGTGCTCAGCGGCGTGCTGGTGCAGGCGTATGGCGCACCTGCGGGCCTGGGCAGCGATGCCTGGCTCTATCTCTCGCTAGGCGGCGCGGCATTGACGGCGGCTTTGGTGGTGATCAGCTTCGAGCCGGATGGGTCCACCATCACGCCGACGCGGCTTTTTTTGCTCGATATCGCGCCGGTTGATCGGCTGGCGGTGTTCGCGGCTTTGGAAAACGCCTGGGCGCATGGCTCTGCGCGGGCTGAGAATCTTCAGGCAGGCCGCCAAGGCGCCTGCTCTTTGCGGGCAGTGCGTCTCAACGGTGCCTTGCAGGTGCGTTGGTGCGATGCGCCCAAGCCGGCCGCGCCGGCCCTTGTCGAGGCGCGCGCGGCATTTGAAGAGCGTGAGATCGCGGAATTGGCGCACGAGATGCGCACGCCACTGCACCAGATTTTGGGCTTTGCCGAGGTGATCGAAGCGCAAATGCTCGGCCCGCTGGAGGCCAATTATGTGGAATATGCCGGATTGATCGGTGTTTCTGGGCAGCATTTGCTGGACTTGACCGATAGCTGGCTAGAGCGGGCGCGGCTGCAACAGGGCGCGCGGAGCTTAGATTTGGAAGAGTTTGATCTCCATGATTTGGTGCTGGAAGCGGTGCGCGGCTTCGCGCAGCTTGCGGCGCTGAGGCGCTTGAGCCTGGCGGTTGAGGGGGAGGCGTGCCTGGTGCGGGCCGATCGGCGCGCCTGGCGGCAAATCATCATTAATCTGCTCGGGAATGCCCTGAAGTTCAGCCCCGAAGGCGGCGCGGTGCGGGTGTCCGTAGGCCAAACGGGCGCGTTGGCGGCGTTGACGGTGGAGGACAGCGGCCCCGGAATTGCGCCGAAGGATCGCGCCCGTATCCTGCGCCCGTTCGAGCGCGGCACCGACACCGCCCAGCAGGACGGCGTGGGGCTTGGCTTATCCATCGTGGTGGCCTTGCTGCGCCTGCATGGCGGGGAACTCGCCATACAGGAGGCCAGCCTTGGCGGCGCGCTGTTTCGGGCCTCAGCGCCGATCGGGCACACTCGCGCGGTCGCTGGCCTTGAGATAGAGCAAAGCGGCCGCGAAATCCCCCGCCTCGAACAGCAGACGTAAGGGCGCTGCCCCGCTGCGCGCGATGTATTCGATTTCGATAGCTTCGTCCGGCCGCAGGGCGCTGATTTTGTCGGCTGCCGCATCGGCGAAGCGGAAATAGGTGATGCCGGCCTCTTGGGTGCGTGCCTGCGCCAAAAAGGCGATGGCGCCCAGGCGCGAAGGCGCGGCCAAACGCGTGGCGCTGGCGCGCAAGCCGGTGTCCAGCGTGCTATCGCGCACCCACAACGTGGCGGAAATCCACGCTCCCGGCGGCGGGGCGCTGACCAGGCCGGCCACATCCTCTGATTGGCGCACGCCAAACACCGCCTCTCCAGCGGCCTGGCGCAGGCGCCAGCCCTGCGCATCCTTGAATCGGCGCGCATACCAAATGCGGCTGCGGCCCGGAAATTCGATACTGGGCTGGACGGCCCAGCCCTTATACGCGGCCTGCGCGCGCCCGGCGGCCTCCAGCAAAGCCGGGGTATCGCAGGCCATGCCGGCGGCGACGGCCTGCGCTTTGGCGCTCAATTCATCGATTTCGAGGAAACTGCGCCCGCCGCGCTGCAAGGCCGCGCCCGCTTGACGGGCACCCGCCGTCAGCGCTGCACGGGCTCCGGGCTGCAGCAATTGGCAGCGCGCATCGGCCGCGCGCAACACTTCGCGCTCGAGAAACAAAGTGGGGGAGGTTGCCACCGCAAGGGCCAAGGCAAGGCTGATCATGCGCACATATTAGCCCAACACCGTTGCTTTCCGGTGAACACTGCGCCCAATGGCATGCATGGAATTGCGCACCGACATCTGGGCGGCGGCTCTGCTGCGCCGCGCGCAGGCTCACGGGGCCAGCGCCGTAATCGCCCGCAAAGGCGATGCGCACGCGGGCGCGGTGCTGGTTAAGGTTTCCACCCTCGATGGGCGGGCCCGGCTCTTTGCGCCGGCGCGCGATGGGGCTGGCGAGAAAATCTGGCTCGATCTGTCCAGCGGGCCATTGGGTGATAGCGAAACCCAGATCGAGGCGGTATGCGCCAAGCGCGCGGCGGGCGATCCCGATCTGTGGATCGTCGATATCGAAGACCGCCAAGGGCGCCATTTTTTAACGGAACCGGTCGCACCCTGAGCTCAGCTCAAGGCAAAGCGGGATCGGTGCCTTCCGCCAAGTCCAGGAATTTTGCCTCAAAATCGGCGGAGCGCACCAGATTGAGGAAGGCTGTCAAAGCCGGCCCGCGCCTTCGCCCAGCCACCGCATAGGCCGAAATGGTGCGGCGAAGATCCAAATCCACAAACGGGATGCGCACCAAATCCTTGGGAATATGCGTGGAGGTGGGGATGACGGCCGCCCCAATGCCAGCCTGCGCCAGCACCAATTGATCGGCGAGCGTCACCACATCATGCGTGAATTGGTTGAACAATCCGGTGCTGCGCAGCAAGTCAGCGGCTTGCGGGCGCATTTCGCAGCTTGGTTGCCGGATGAGCGGGGTGTGCGCCAATTGGCCGCAGCTGAGCTGCTTTTCTTGGGCCAGGGGATCGTTCTTGGCGAGGGCGATGGAGAAGGTTTCTTCAAACAGGGGCCAGGCATCCAGCCGCTCCCAATCCTCATTCAACGGGCCGGCTATGGCGATTTCGGCTTCGCCATCGCGCAGCAGATCCAGGATTTCGTCGGCCTGGCCGTGCACGATGCGGATGCGCAAGCCCGGAAAGGCGCGGTGCAATTCGCCAAGCTCATCGGCAAACAAACTAAGGCTCAAGGAATGCGACACGGCCACACACAGCGGGGCCACGATATTGGCCGCCACCGAAAGCGCCAAATCCTTGGCGGCGCTCGCGCTTTCGTAGGAGGCGGTCAGCAAAGGCAGCATGCGCTTGCCCAGCTCCGTCAGGTGCGAATTTTGCCGCTCCCGGCGCACCAATTCCCCGCCCAGCTCCACCTCTAGGGCCTGGATGGCACGCGTCAGCGCCGGCTGGCTGACCGCACACTCCTCCGCCGCCCGGGTGAAATTGAGGGTCTTGGCCAGCGATAAGAAATAGCGGATTTGTTGCATCTCCATTGGAGCGTGCTCTCGCATTCCTTATTTGACGGGCCGCCCCCCATTGCCAAGGCGGCGCGGCCCGCTTTGCACCGCCCCGCGCCTATCGGCCCGAAGCGCAGCCCCGCAATGGAGCAGCTTAAGTCTAATTCGAATGTCGCTCTCGCGTAACGCAAAACTCAAGTCAAGCTTTGGCGATTGGCGATTGCTGATCGAAAACGGGTACTTGCGCTTTGTAAGTGCATGAGGGCGCGCGCCAAATCCGCATCCGTCAATCGATTGGCAGGTTCGGAAAATACTTCAATTTCGCGGCGCAAGTCGCTCAAGCCCTCCGCCAAAGTGGGTAGGCTTTCGGCCGCATGGGATCCAAGCTGCAGAGCGGTGCCGATGGCATCGAGGACGCCCGCCACCCGCCCATGCGCGCCGGCGGGGCTGAGGGCCAAGAGCTGGGACAGCGCACCGAGCGCGAACTGCGCCTCGCGGATGAAGGAAAGCATGGGGTCTCCTGTTGGGCAAAGAGGGGCGGGAAATTGCCAAAGCGGTGTATTTTCAACATGGTAAGCGCCAACGGCGCGTCATTCGCCCGCCGCGCTGGAAAGCGCGGTGATGGGGCCGCGGGCGGCCTCCACGGCGCGGGTCAGATTTTGCCCGGCGGCGGAGAGCGTTGGCGCGCTTGCGGGGCTTTGCTCGGCTCGCTTATAGGCGCGCAGCGCGCCGAGCAAAGCCGCGGCGGCCGGTGTGGCCACGGCCTCGGCGCGGGCCAGCGCCGTGATCACCGCCGCAGGCGTGCTTGGCTGGGCGACCAGACGGGCGGCGGCGTCTAGCGCGGTGGAATAGGTTTCGACCAAGGCATAGGCCTGGGTTTCCAGGGTTTGGGCTTTTGCCGGGCTGGTTGCCGACGCGATGACGCCCTGCAGGGTGGAACAAGCGGGCACAAGCGCGAAGGCCAAAGCCAACGCGGCGAAGCGAAGCGTGCGCATGGGATTTCTCCGGATTGTTAGGGATCAGATCAGCGGGGCGGTGGCGCGGGCGCGCCCAACCCCGACGCCCAACAGGCCGAGATAGAAAATCAGATCGGTGACGGATTGGACGAGGCCCTCGATCGCTCCCGGCGGCACGGCCACGCCCAGGCGATCAACAGCGAAGGCCACGGCCATGGCCAGCGCGCTGGTAATGGTCAAGGAATGGTGGATGGGCTTGGGGCTTGAACTCGGCGTCATGACGGCTCCTGCGCTCGGTGAGAGATCGCAAGGCTAAGCGCGCCAAAAGCCTGTCGGCTTTGTTGGGGTTAATCCCACACCTTCCAGGGCGCGTTGCCGCTTTCCCAATGGCGCTCCAGCACCGTGCGATCGCGCAGCGTATCCATGGCCTGCCAAAAGCCGAAATGGCGAAAGCTGGATAATTGGCCCTCTTTGACCAGACGGTCTAACGGGGTGTGTTCCCAAACGCTGGCATCACCTTCGATCACGTCTAGGACAGAGGGTTCGCAGACAAAAAAGCCGCCATTGATCATGCCAACGTCTTGCTGATCCTTCTCCCGGAAGGTCAAAACCTGCTCGCCCTTGGCATCGAGACCCAGGACACCAAAGCGCCCCGGCGGCACCACGGCCGTGACCGTGCATTTGCGCCCTTGGCCACGATGAAAAGCCAGCAAGCGCGTGATATCCACGTCACCAACGCCATCACCATAAGTGAGGCAAAAGGGCGCGCCGCCCAGATGCTCACGCGCGCGCAGCATGCGCCCCCCCGTCATGGTTTCGAGGCCGGTATCGAGCACCGTAACACGCCAAGGCTCGGCGTGGCTGCGCTGCCAGACCACCTCGCCGCTGGCCAGATCAATCGTGAAATCGCTGGAACTGCGCGTATAGCTCAGGAAGTAATCGCGAATGTACTGCGCCTTGAATCCGGCGAGGACCACGAAATCCGTTAGCCCATGATGAGCGTACATCTTCATGATGTGCCAAAGGATCGGGTGCCCACCGATTTCCACCATGGGCTTGGGGCGCACGGCGGTTTCCTCGGAAAGCCGGGTGCCGAACCCCCCTGCCAGTATGGCCACCTTCATGCTCATCCCTCCAGCCCAAAATGGCGCATTTGCTCGCGGTAAAGGGCGTCGATCAGCCGCCCGGGCGGGATCTCCACATCATCGAAGGTGAGGGTGGCCCCGCGCGCGATCTTGCGGATGAGCACGCAGTTTTCCGCCAAGCCCATGGGCAGCAGGCGCTGGCTGACGATTTCGGGGAGGTTTTCCGCTTGGCCAAAGCTATCGAAGCCGCCCATTTCGTCAATGCGATCACCGATCTGCAAATCGCGCTTGGCGGTGGCCACGACGCCAACGCACGGTGCCCCCAGCGGCACCAATGCCCCATCCTGGAACAGCACCGCCCGCGCGATCGAGGTGGGGACCTCGAAATGGCAAAGATGATAGGGCGTATAGAACAAATAATAGGGGCCGGTGCCGAGCTTGTAGAGTTTGAGGTAATGCTGCTGGCGGGGATCTCCATGCATGCCGAGGGCAAACACCCCGGGGCCCGGGTGCGCGCCAACGATGAAATCCACGATTCCCGGCCCCTCGGGATCAAGGTAGGGCTCCAATAGGGGAATATATTCCTCTAGCCGACGCAGTGGTTGGGTGGGGTCCTGGTTGGTGGGATCGAGCCCCAGCATGCCGCGCTTAGCGACACGCATGCCGGTGCCGTTGGCGAGGATGGCCTGTTCGAAGGCGATCTTGGTGCCATCCGCGAAAGCCGTGACCTTGTGGGGCATCTGGCCCCATTTTTCGGCGAAGGCCCGTTGTGTAATGGGCGTACGATAAGGATCTTGCAGGGCTTTGATATTGCCGCAAAACACCGGGCGCACGCCGATGCCGCGCATGAAACGCAGCAGATTCATCTGCACGCCGGGCTGATCACCATCGACATTGCTAAACACCACCCCCGCTTTGGCGGCATGCACCTGCAGCAGCGGCCCAATCGTGCCGTCCAGCTCCGCGTTCATCAGCAAGATATGCTTGCCGCTTTCGATCGCCGCTAGCGCGCCGGTCAGCGCATAATCCATCGAGCCGGTGACTTCCAAAATGGCATCGAGGCCCCCGCTGCGCGCCAAAGCCACCGGATCCTCGGTGATGACCGGCTGGCCCCGATGGATTGCCTCCTCGATCTGCGCTTGGGTATGTGCGCGAACGATGGTGGCTGGATCCACGATCTGCTCAAACACCGCCTGCGCCTGCGCGCCCCGCCGCGCCGCGATGGCGCACAATTGCATGCCGGGCGTGGAATGGGCGATTTGCAGGGCCACCCCGCGCCCCATAAAGCCCGCGCCAATCATGCCGACCTTGATGGGCCTGCCCTCGGCCGCGCGCTTTTGCAGGGCCGTATCGATAATGATCATTGGCAGTTCATCCGAAAGTCCAGAACAGCTTGTCGTCAAGCAAGCCCGCGCGGCGGTGGGCGGTGAGCATTTTCAGCCGCGTGTAGGGATCGGCGCGGAACATTTCCGGCGTCATTTGGATACGCTCAAACATTTCGCGCATTTGCTTGGCACCCAATTTGGCGGTCCATTTTGGCGCAAAATCCGGCAGTAAAGCGGTGATTTTGTCAAAATTGACCCGGTAACTGCGATTATCAGCGCCTTTGCTGGCCACTTGCAGGTCGCAGCCTTCAAATGTCTCGGCGACGATCTGGGCAATATCAATGACCCGATAATTTTGATCATTCGAGCCAACATTGAAGATCTGCCCGCTGATCACCGGGGCGGGTGCGATCAAAGACAAATGCACCGCCTGGCACATATCGAGGGCATGCACCAAGGGGCGCCAAGGCGTGCCATCCGAGAGCAGCTTTATTTCCTTGGTTGTCCAGGCCAGGCCGCACAAATCATTGAGCACGATGTCAAAGCGTTGCCGCGGCGAGGCCCCATAGGCCGTGGCATTGCGCAGGAAGCAGGGCGTGAAGTCCGGCCCAGCCATGGCCACAAGATCGGCCTCGACCTTGGCCTTGCATTCGGCATAGGCGGTTTGCGGATTGACCTTGCTGGTCTCATCCATGATTTGACCGGGCTCGGCCACGCCATAGACCGAACAGGACGACATATAAACAAAGCGTTTGGCACCTGCCTGCCGCGCTAGCTGCGCTAACCGCACTGAGCCCAAATGGTTGATTTCATGGGTGAGGCCGGGGTCCTGCTGGCCCAACGGATCGTTGGACAATTCGGCCAGATGCGCCACGGCGTCAAAGCCTTCGAGATCCTGGGCTGTGATTTCGCGGATATCCTTGGTAATCACGGCTGGGCGTGCGCCGCGCATGGGGAAAAGCCAGCCCTGGCGGTAAAAGCCCGTATCGAGGCCCACGGCATCTTCGCCGTGCTCCAGGAGATAGGGCCCCAGCAGCGCGCCGATATAGCCATCCGCGCCCGTGAACAAGACCCGCATGCATCGCCCCATCGTTTGCTAAGTTGCTGGCGCGGAAGCAAGGCCCGTGCCGCCATCGCTGCAGTGCAGTGTAAGCCAAATGCCCGCCAGCGCAACAGGCGTACGTTGAGCAGGAGGCTGATACGATTGTCACAATTGGCGGGCATGACAGCGCCCATCCGGGAGGGGATAATGGGTCAGATGCGGGCAATATTGGCGATGGCATTGGTCATGGCTTTGGCGGCGGCGGGGACGGCCGCTGCAGCGCCCGTGCTGATGATCTCGGTGGATGGGCTGCGGCCTGGGGATGTGCTGCACGCGCAAGAGCGCGGGATCAATGTGCCAAATTTGCGTGCCTTGGTGGAAAGTGGGGCTGCAGCCGAAGGGGTGATCGCTTCTTTGCCCACCGTCACCTACCCAAATCACACAACGCTGATTACCGGCGTCTCGCCCGCGGCGCATGGCATTTCCGCGAATGTGGTGTTTGATCCGCAGCGCAAAAACCAAGGCGGCTGGTATTGGTATGCGGAGGCCATCCGCGTGCCCACGCTTTGGGATGCCGTGCGCGCCCAAAAGGGCACCACCGCGAGCATTGGCTGGCCCGTCAGCGTCGGGGCGCGTGCCATCACCTATAATATTCCGGAGTTTTGGCGGGCCCGCACCCCCGACGATCTCCTGTTGCTGCGTGCGGTTTCGACCCCCGGGCTGGTGGATTCCCTGGAAAAGGCCTCCGAAACCAAGCTGGCTCAGCTCAGCGCGGAAGGCGAAGAGGGCGATGAAGCCCGCGTGGACCTGGCCATTGCGCTGCTCAAAAGCAAAAAGCCAGATTTCACCACTTTGCATCTCGTTAGCCTCGATCACGAGGAGCACGGCTTTGGCCCTGGCGCGCCCGAAGCGCGCGTTGTGCTCGAAAAGCTGGATGCCGCAATCGGCCGCCTGGTGCGCGCGGGGCGC
This sequence comes from Hyphomonadaceae bacterium, assembly GCA_021731965.1. Classification (GTDB taxonomy): domain Bacteria; phylum Pseudomonadota; class Alphaproteobacteria; order Caulobacterales; family Aquidulcibacteraceae. The sequence goes on from JAKFWI010000009.1 coordinate 8,550, forward strand.
AAGGCCATGCCCAATTTGGTAGTGGCCGTGGTTTCCGATCACGGCTTTGACCCCATCGATCGGCAGATCAATTTGCCCGCGGCTTTTGTGCAGGCCGGCTTGATCACGCGCGATGACAAAGACAACGTGACCGCCTGGGAGGCGGGGGTCTGGATTTCCGGCGGTTCGGCGCAAATCATGCTGGCCCGCCCGGATGATGCGGCGCTGCAGGCCAAGGTGCGCCGGCTGCTCGATGGGCTGGCACAAAATCCCGAGAACGGCATCGATCGCGTGATAGAGCGGGAAGAGATCGCCAAATTCGGCGGCAATCGCGAAGCGAGCTTTTGGGTAAATGCCAAGCCGGGCTTCACCATGGGCGGCGCAATGAGCGGCCCGCTGATTTCTCCTTCTGGGGGCAAGGGCATGCACGGCTATTTTCCCGATAGCCCAGCAATGTACGCAAGCTTTATCGTATCGGGCCCGGGCGTGGCGAAGGGAAAATCCCTTGGCGTCATCGATATGCGGGCCATCGCGCCAACCTTGGCCAAGCTGGCCGGCACCAGTTTGCCAAGCGCGCAGGCCAAGCCGCTGTTTTAGGCGCATGGGCGCGGCTTGACCCGCTTTACTCAAGATAAACGCGATGTCGATGGCGGCTATCGTGAATAGGCCTCTTTGATTGCCTTGACGGAAAATTGCGTGCAAATTTTCTCCCAACCGGAGGGAAGGCGATGGGAATGATCCGCACGGTTGTCACCTTGGGTTTGTTTGGCCTCAGCGGCGTCGGCGGCTGGCTGGCCGGCAGCTTTTACCCCGCGCCGGATGGGCTGAAGCATTTGGTGGGCGAGCAGGCGCAGAGCTTGGCGCGCATTGATCCACGTGCGTTGAACTGGGAGGCCCTCACCAACGCTTTGCCCGAGGCGCGTATGGCGCAATTGCGCGGCGCCGCCACCACTGCCGCCGCGCTGGCCGGGGAGGTCATCATCGTTGAGCGCAGCGCGCCGGAGCAATTCCTTGAAGGCTTGGAAACTGTGCCGGCTCCCCCGCCGCCTTTGCCGCCGGTGCCGGAGCTGACCAGCCGGGCCAGCCCCGCGCAAGGCATCCTGCAGCTCTGCCCGCGCATGAGCGTATCCAACGCCCCAAAGCAAGCGCCGCCTGCACAGCAAGTTCTGGTGCAGGGCGTCGCGCTGTTGGTCGATCCAACGCTTGATGCCTGTCTGTCCTCGGGTTTTGGTCTCCGCAACGGGCAGCTGCACAAGGGCCTGGATTATCATAATCCCGAAGGCGGGCCGATCCTGGCGGCAGCCGACGGCGTGATCATCGAAAAGAAGTATCGCGATGATTATGGCAACATGCTGCTGATCGATCATGGCGGGGGCGTCTATACGCGCTATGCGCACTTGGCCTCCTTTATGGAGGGTGCCGCCATGGGTGCGCAGGTGAAATCGGGCCAGGAAATCGGCTTGATGGGCAATACGGCGGCCTATCGCATCCCCGTGCATTTGCATTTCGAATTGCTCATCGGCGATTATGCCAACCCTAAGGCCTCGTTCGGGCTGGAACCCAAAGATCCGTTCGGGTTTCCCAAGGCTGGATGACGGGGTGCCTCACAAGGCTTTTCTCGCCTCGAAATAATGGTTTTGCCCCTCGTCTTGATGCTGGGCGATTAGGCGCAGCCCAGCTTCGCTCAACAGGGCGTCATACGCATC
>JAKFWI010000018.1 GCA_021731965.1 Hyphomonadaceae bacterium
AGGTCAAATCGGGTGAATCCGCTCTACACTAAGTGATTAGACCCGTTCTCGTCCGAAAACCGCGTCACACTTTTCGGGAACGGGTCTAATCCAGCTTATATCCAGGCGCTTAGATCCGCCAAAGCCCGCCGCGCTAAAGCGCTTTTGCGTGCACGCCCGCGCTCTTCGCCTTTGAGTTTGCGGCCATCCTCCGCCAGCAGCGGGGCCTGCTGCAAAGGCGGGAAGAGCCCAAAATTGCAATTCATCGGCTGAAAGTCCACGTTTTTGCCGGCCAAATGCCCGCCCGTGACATGCCCCAAAAGCGCGCCCAGCGCCGTGGTGGCGGGCGGGAGCGCCGGCGGGCGGCCCAGCGCCTCTGCGGCGGCAAAGCGCCCGGCCAGCAGGCCCATGGCTGCACTCTCGACATAGCCTTCCACGCCGGTGATCTGCCCCGCAAAGCGCAAACGCGGTTGAACCTTCAGGCGCAAGCTGGCATCGAGCACGCGCGGCGCATTGAGAAACGTGTTGCGGTGGATGCCGCCCAGCCGGGCAAACACGGCACTTTCCAGCCCAGGAATGGTGCGGAAAATCTCCACTTGGGCCCCGTGTTTCAGCTTGGTCTGGAAACCCACCATATTGAACAAACTGCCCAGCGCATTGTCCTGGCGCAGCTGCACCACGGCGTGGGCCCGCAGGCCGGTGCGAGGATCGGTGAGGCCCACCGGCTTCATCGGCCCAAAGCGCAGCGTTTCGGGGCCGCGTTCCGCCATCACTTCGATCGGTAAACAGCCTTCGAAATAGGGCGTGTCACGCTCCCAATCCTTGAAACTGGTCTTTTCTCCGGCCAGCAGCGCCGCAATGAAGGCCTCATACTGCCCTTGGTCCATCGGGCAGTTGACATAAGCGGCTTTGTCACCGCCGGGGCCTTCTTTGTCATAGCGCGATTGCATCCAGGCGATATCGAAATTGATGCTGTCGTGATGCACGATAGGGGCGATGGCGTCGAAAAACGCCAGATCGGCCTCGCCGGTGAGGTCGGCAATGGCAAGGGCCAAAGCGGGGGAGGTTAATGGGCCGGTGGCGATGATCACATTGCCCCAATCCGCCGGCGGCAGGCCGGCCACTTCTTCGCGTGACAGCTGGATCAAGGGATGGCCAAGCAAAGCCTGCGTCACCGCCTGCGCAAAGCCGTCCCGATCCACCGCCAAAGCCGAGCCGGCGGGCACCTGGTGCGCATCGGCGCAGGCCATGATCAGCGAATTACAGGCGCGCAGCTCGGCGTGCAGCAAGCCAACGGCGTTGGTTTGCGCATCGTCCGAGCGAAAGGAATTGGAGCAGACCAGCTCGGCGCACTGATCGGTATTGTGGGCGGGCGTCAATCGCGCGGGGCGCATTTCGTGCAGCGTGACCGGCAATCCGGCCGCCGCCAGCGCCCATGCGGCCTCGCTGCCGGCTAGGCCCGCGCCGACGATATGCGTGGTGGGGGATGGTGGTGCATTTGGTTTTTGTGTCATGAGCACCGATGTAGCGGGAAACGCCGTGTGATACGAGACAGGCGCAGGGAACCGTCCGCCGATGGCGATCACGGGGAGGCGAGGACTCGGAGATCGTTCGTATGACCAGCACTTTTCCCATCCTTGACGCGGCCCAGGCCGGCTTTGTGCATTTGCGGGAAAATCTGCGCGAAAGCCTGGTGCCCGCGGCCATCACGGCTTTTCCCGTCGCAGGCCTGCAATATCTCGCGTGGACTAGCCCAAGCTGGGCGCTGCTGACGCTGCCGATCGGCGCAATTGCGGTCGTGCCATTTATCGCGGGCCAGTATCGGCGGGCGCTGGATCTTGGCCCTTGTGCCTTGCGCCTGGGTGGGGACGAAATGCGGCTCGCTGGGGCGATGGCGGCTGTTGCATTCTTTTTTGGGATCGTGGCGGCTATTGGCCTTTTTTTGGTGCTGATAGCCGCCGCGATTGGCTTGATGGCCAGCGGGGTGGATCTCAGCGCGCTGCCGAATGATCCGCAAGCTTTGCAGCAAGCGCTCGGGCCAAAAGGCATTTCGGTGCTTTTGGCGTGCGCCACGCCTTTGCTGGTCACGATCATCTGGGTTGGTGCGCGGTTGATCAGTATGGGGCCCGCCACCCTAGATCAGGGGCGGATCATGGCGTTCAGCACCTGGAGCTGGACCAAAGGCTCTGCGCTGCGCATTGTTGCGGCACAATACGCTCTGCGTGTGCCGTTGGGGATCGGTGTTCTCGTGGTGCAATCGGCGGCTGGTGCATTGCTCCTGGGAATAGGCGTCAAGGCGACCGCACTGGTCGCCAGCCACCCAGTGCAGGTTTTTCTATTCGGCTTGGTCATGACTTTTACAAAGCTCATCCTATTGGAAGGCCCCAGTGCCGGCCAAGCCGCCTTCCTCTATCGCGGCTTCAACCCTTTGGCGCGCGAGGCCGGTGCCAATGACGCACCCCGCTGATCGGATGGTGCCTGAAAATGGTGGGCCCTGTAGGATTTGAACCTACGACCAGACCGTTATGAGCGGCCGGCTCTAACCACTGAGCTAAGGGCCCCAAGGCACGCGCCCAGACCTATCCCCGAAAACCGCGTAACACTTTTCGGGAACGGGTCTAATTCAATAACTTAGAGCGCATTCGAGCGGAAAACCGCAACTCCACTTTTCCTGAATGCGCTCTAGCACACCTGCGCCTCAGCCCGTGGGCTGGCGCTTGCCATCCTGGCTTTGCAGCTTGGCATCGAAGAAGTCGAGCAAGGTGCGCGTCCAGTGCAGGCGCGAGGTGCGCGCGGCGATGGCGTGCTTTTGGCCGGGATAGACCATGGTCTCGAATTGCTTGCCATGGCTTTGCAGCGCCGCCATCATCGCCGCGGAATTGGCAAAGATGACGTTGTCATCGGCCAGCCCGTGCACCAGCAGCAGCGGGGATTTCAACGCCCCAGCGGCCTGGTTGAGATCGCTATCGCCATAGCCTTTGGCGTTGCCAGCGGGCGTGCGCATATAGCGCTCAGTGTAGCCGGTATCATAGAGCCGCCAGTCGGTGACTGGTGCGAAGGCGGCGGCCGCCGCAAAGGTATCAGGCGCGCGCAGCGCCAATGCCAGCGTCATAAAGCCGCCATAGCTCCAGCCCCACACGCCAACCCGGGTCGGGTCGATATAGGCTTGGCGTTTGAGCCAGGCCACGCCCTCAAGCTGTTCTTGAACCTCCAGCCGGCCCAATTCTCCCGCAATGGCGCGCTCGAAATCGCGGCCACGATTGGGCGTGCCGCGATTATCGATGGAGAACACGACATAGCCGCGCTCCTGCATCAGGCGCATTACCGTAGAGACCGAGCCCCAGCTCTTGTCCACCACCTGTCGATGTGGACCGCCATACACAAAAAGGATGGCCGGATAGCGCTTGCTGGGATCAAAGCCTACGGGCTTAAGCACGCGTGTATAGAGCGTTTGCTTTTGCGAGGAGACGATCGCGGCAAATTCGGGCGCGGGATAGCGCTCACTGTGGGCCGCCCAGGGGTGGCCAGGCACCAATTTGTTTTCCTCGACCCAGCGCAGGCGCTTGCCTTTGGCATCATAGAGCGCGGTTTGCGGCGGAGTACTGGGATCGGAAAAGCTGCCGACAAAGGCCGTCGCACCCATGTTGAACTCGCCCCCCCAGAAGCCTTGTGTGGTGGTGATGCGGCGCGGTGCGGCGGGCTTTTTGTAGCTCACGGCCAAAATATGCTGCTGCAAGGGATCGTCGGGGCTGGCGGTGAAGTAAACGAGGCCCTGCTTCTCATCCACGCCCTCTATGGCGCGCACCGGCCAGTGTCCCCGCGTGACTTGGGCGATGAGGTGCCCATCGGCCCCATAGTGATAAATATGGGCATAACCGCTGCGCTCGCTGGTCCACAAAAACCCGCCATCCGCCAGAGCGGTGAAATCATTGGTGAGATTGATCCAATCGCTATCCGTTTCGCTGAGCACCAGCTTGGTGCCACCCGTATTGGGATCGATCCGCAATACATCCAGGCGCTTTTGATCCCGCGCCAAGCGCTGCACATAGAGCGCTGAGCCATTTTTGGCCCAATTTGCCCTGGCCAAATAGAAATCCGCATTGGTGCCGAGATCGGCGCGGATGCTCGTGCCGCTGGCGAGATTCAGGAAAAACAGCTCCACCACCGCGTTGGGATCGCCTGTGGCGGGATACCGTTGCGTGATCGTGGTGGTGCGCCCATCGGCTCCGATATCGGCACGAGTCACCAGCGGCACGCCGCTTTCGTCCACACGGGCATAAGCGAGGTGCGCCTCGGTCGGGGACCACCAGGTGCCGGTGAAGCGATCGAGCTCCTCTTGGGCGATGAATTCCGCGACGCCATAGCTGATGGCCGCGCCGCCATCCTTGGTGATCGCGCGCTCCACGCCATCTTTGGTTTGCGCCAGATAGAGATTTTGATTGCGCGTGTAGGAGGCGAAGCTGCCGCGTGGGCTGAGCTTGGCATCAACCTCATCACCTTCGCTATTGGTCAGCTGGCTGGTGATCCCCGTTGCTGGGCGCGTGAGATAAAGATCGCCGCCCACGGGTGTGAGGATGGCCGTGCCGGCCCCATCCCAACTGTATTCGATGACGCCGGTATCGAAAATGCGGCGGCGCTCCCGGCGGGCTTTTTCCTCTTCAGACATCGCGCCGGCATTGGCACCCAACTTGGCACCGTCCACCAAAAGCGTGGCAGCACCCGTAGTCAGATCACTGGACCACAAGTCCAGGATCGTAGCGTTTTCTTCCTTGGGCCGCAGATACGTGACCGATTTTCCATCCGGGGCGAAGCGCAAAGCGCGTGGCGCTGGGCCGGACAAAGCCGGATCACCCCAAACGCGCTCGATCGTCAGCGGAATGCCCGGTGCGGCGCTGTTTTGGGCATTAGCGGTGTGGGCGGCACTCATCAGTGCCAGCCCCATGATTGCGAATAGAAAACCCTGCCGCATCGACGCCCCATGGATTGCATAAGGGCGAAGCATGCACCGGCTTGATCACGCATGTAAATACCCGCGCGCCGTCGCCGATGGCCATGCACACGCAGCCAAGTGGGGGGCCTTCTGTTGCCAGGCGGCCCCCCGTGCCCCGCCTAGAGAAGCTGAGTCCCTAGGGCTTTAGGTTGGGCTTTCCTCGCACCGCTTACGCGGCGAGAGCATAACCCTCAGCAACGTTGTCATTGGCAACTATTGCAAACGGCCTGTAACGGGACCACCCGAGCGAAAGCCACGTCCTTCAACGTCCGTCGATCCTATTTCGGCCCCAAGCCCGGCAATGAACCGGCAAGTGGTGGAGCCGCCGGGCATCGCACCCGGGTCCGATCCGTCTATCTCCGCGCGTTTATCGCCATAGCCCGGCGAACCGGGCAAATTGAATATAGGGGGGTTCGGCCCCAGCACAAAGGCACAATCGCGCCGATGGCCTGCCTCGCACGACGTGCGTCATCCCACCGGGCCGGAAGCCGTGCCCCGCGTCGTCCCACCGGGCCGGAGGCAGCGGTGGGATCCATACGCCCATGGATGCCCCTGCTCTTGGCTTCGCCAGCCAGTGGCATGACGAAAGGGGGCTCCCTTAGTGCGAAGCGAAGATCAAGGATTACGCGTCACGAAGCTATCGAGCACGCGCTTTTCACCGGCCTTTTCAAAGTCCACGGTGAGTTTTTGGCCCTCGGCGGCGCGCACGCGGCCATAGCCAAATTTCTGGTGAAACACCCGCTCACCCAGGGCAAAAGCGCTGGTTCCGGCCTCGGTGGCGATCAAGCGGGCCTCGCCATGGATCACGGGTGCCGCGCGGCCGGCCCCGGGGCTGCGCTCTTGGGCACGGCGCCAGCCTGGGCTGTCATAGCCGGAGCGAAAAGGCGTGGCGGCTGGCTCAAAAGCGGCAAAGCGCGCGCCTGCCTCGCGCACGCCGCCAAAGCCGGTTTCGCTGATGGCATCGACATGCGCGTGCGGCAATTCATCGATGAAGCGCGAAGGCAAAACAGATTGCCAGCGCCCAAAAATCTGGCGATTGGCCGCAAAGGAGATGCGCGCGCTGGTGCGTGCGCGAGTCAGCCCCACATAAGCCAGGCGCCGCTCTTCCTCCAAGCCCTTGAGGCCGCCTTCATCCACCGATCGCTTGGAGGGAAACACGTCTTCTTCCCAGCCAGGCAGAAAAACCATGGGCCATTCCAAGCCCTTGGCGGCATGCAGCGTCGAGATGTGCACCTCATCGCCCCCGCCGCCTTGCTCAAGATCCAGCACCAGCTCGACATGCTCCAGATAGGCCGCGAGGCTGTCAAACTGGCCCATGGCCTGGGTCAGTTCTTTGAGATTTTCGAGGCGCGTCTGCGCCTGCGGGGTTTTGTCGCGCTGGAGCATGTCGCTATAGCCGCTCTCGTCCAGCACGATTTCCGCCAGCTCCACATGCGGGATTTCCCGGGCCTTGGCGCGCCAGCGATCCAGATCTCCCAAAAAAATCCGCAGCGCCGTGCGCGCTTTGGCCGGCAGCGCGTCACCCAACACGGCGATGCGCGCCGCCGCGATCAGGCTGCAATAGCGCCCGCCGAGCGCCTGGCCAGCCTCGTCTGCGATTTCGCCCGTGGCGCTGTCAAACAGCGGCCCATCGCGATGCGCGCGGATGGGCGGCCGGCTGGCCTCCTGCACCAGCTTTTGCAGCGCGCCCTCGCCAAGGCCGCGCTTTGGCGTATTGACGATCCGCTCAAAGGCCAAATCATCATCTTCCGAGCGGATGAGGCGCAAATAGGCATGGGCGTCACGCACCTCTGCGCGCTCGAAGAAGCGCGGCCCGCCGACAACCCGGTAAGGGATTTTCAGCATCAAGAAGCGCTCTTCGAAGGCCCGCATCTGCCAGGCGGCGCGCACAAGCACGGCGCAATCGGTGTAGCGCTCTCCGGTCGCCACCCAGCCCTCGATATCATCGGCAATGAGCCGCGCCTCGGCTTCCCCGTCCCAGACGCCGCGCACCCGCACGCATTCGCCGCCATCAGCCTCGGTCCATAATTCCTTGCCCAGCCGCGCCGAATTGGCCCGAATCAGCCCAGACGCGGCAGAGAGGATGTGCTGGGTGGAGCGGTAATTGCGCTCCAGCCGCACCACATGCGCGCCGGGAAAGTCGGTTTCGAAACGCAAAATGTTGTCCACTTCCGCGCCGCGCCAACCATAGATCGATTGATCATCATCACCGACGACGCAGATGTTTTTCGAGCCCTGAGCCAGAAGTCGCAGCCATAGATACTGCGCCACATTGGTATCTTGATACTCATCGACCAGGAGGTAAGTCAGCTTGGCGTGGTATTGGGCCAGCAGATCGGGATGCGCCTGAAAAATGCTGATCATGTGCAGCAAAAGATCACCGAAATCGCAGGCATTGAGGATTTTGAGCCGGTCCTGGTATTCGCCATAGAGGGCCGCGCCGCGCCCATCGGCAAAGCCGTGCCGCTCACGTTGCGGGACCTTGTCAGGCGTCAACGCCCGGTTTTTCCAGCCATCGATCTGCCCAGCCAACTGGCGTGCCGGCCAGCGCTTTTCATCGATATCCGCCGCGACGATCAATTGCTTGAGCAGGCGGATCTGATCATCGGTATCGAGGATGGTGAAAGAGCTCTTTAGGCCCACCAATTCCGCGTGCCGACGCAGCATTTGGGCCGAAACGGAGTGAAAGGTGCCGAGCCAAGGGATGCCCTCCGCGCCGGGCCCGACCAATGCCTGGACCCGCTCACGCATTTCCCGCGCGGCCTTGTTGGTGAAGGTCACCGCCAGGATTTGCCATGGCTTGGCGCTGCCGGTGGCCAGAAGATGCGCCAAGCGACTGGTCAACACCCGCGTCTTGCCCGTGCCCGCCCCGGCGAGAACCAGGAGCGGGCCCTCCAAGCGCTCGACCGCGTCGCGCTGCTCGCTATTGAGGCCAGCAAGATAAGGGGCGGCAGCCATCGCCCGCCGCGAGATCGGCAAGGGTTCAGGGAGGGAATCAGGCACAGCCATGAGGGTGTCTAGCATGAAGCGCTGGTCCAGGATGGCTTTTCTCCACAGCTTCGCGTGGGTGGACGGTCAAGGCGCGCGTCTTGGCACCCATCGGCAATTGCAGTGACTGGCACAATTGCCTAATGATCAGCAAAATTGAGGGATTAGTATGGCCAACAGTGTGCGTGTGGCGGTGGTGCAGGCCGCCTCCTGCTTTTTTGACAAAGCCGCCGGGACGCAAAAAGCGTGCGCGCTGATTGAGCGAGCCGGAAAAGGCGGGGCCATGCTTGCCGCGTTTGGCGAGACCTGGTTGCCGGGTTATCCATTTTTCGTCGATTCTCCGGTCAGCGATTTGTGGTGGCAAGCGGCGGGCGTTTACCTCCAGAACGCCGTTCAGATCCCAGGCCCGGAAACCGATGCGCTGTGCGCCGCCGCCAAGCGTGCCGGCACGGACGTGGTGATCGGCGTGGCGGAACTCGACGCCGCCACCAAAGGCACGATCTACGCCAGCCTGCTGTTTATCAGCCGTGAAGGAGAAATTCTGGGGCGCCACCGCAAGATCAAACCCACCCACCATGAGCGCAGTATTTGGGGAGATGGCGATGAGCTGGGCCTGCGGGTGCATGAGCGTAGCTACGGGCGCTTGGCCGGCCTGAATTGCTGGGAGCACAATATCTTGCTGCCTGGTTTTGCGCTGATTGCGCAAGGCGTCCAGGTGCACGTGGCGGCCTGGCCCGGCCGCGAACCGGATGTCGCGCCGAGCGATCCTGTATGGGCGCGCCAGACATTGCTTTCGCGGGCTTTCGCGAGCCAATCAGGCGCTTATGTCTTGGCCGCCGCGGGCCTACGTCGCCACACGGATGTGCCGGAATGGCTGCGGCCGCTCTCGACCTTTGAACATAATGGCCGCAGCGTGATTATCGATCCGCGCGGGGAGGTCATTGTCGGCCCGGCCGAGGGCGAAACCCTGCTGTTCGCCGATCTCAACATGGATTTGGTCTTCCAGGCCAAGGCCGCGTGCGATCCCGCCGGGCATTATGCGCGCCCCGATTTGTTCGAGGTGCGCCTCAAGGGCCGCCAGATCTTTGGCACCAGCGCGGCGGCATCGGCCTTGCCCGCTCAGCCGCCGGCTGAGCCCTCTTCCGAATAGCACAGCGCCGCCAACCGCGCGGCGGAGGCCAGAGGGCGCGACGCGGGCTTGGCGGCATCGATGCCAGTGATCAGCGCACCAAGCGTTATTCCGCGCGCGGCAGCGCGGCGCTGCAACACCGCCCAAAACTCCGGCTCGAGCGCCAAAGAGGTTTTGTGGCGAGCCAGAATGAGTGAACGCTTTTCGAGATGGCGGGGCGGGGCGGTCATTGGGCTCGCTTCCTGAAACAAGGCATGATTAATCCATTTTTTCGATCAAACAGCCAAAAAATGGGCACGTTATGTGGACTATCTCGGCGCTGGGGCCGCTTTTAGAGATTCGCGATGCTGCTGACGCGGTCGATGCGCAGGATCCGCCGCTGGCGCAGGCCGTCTCTTGGTTTGAGGAAAGCGCGGGGCGCTTTCGTTTGCTGGCGTATGTCGCGGCCGAAGAGGATGGCGCGGCAGTGATCGCGCTGTTGCGCGCCAGCGCCCCCAGCCTCCATGCCCGGCTAGAAAAGGTGCCCGAGGCCGATTGGGTAGCGATGGCCCTGGACGGCTTGCCCGCCATCCGCGCTGGGCGCTTCGTGGTGGCGGGGGCGCACGCTTTGGCCGGGATAGCTGGCGGGGCAGTACCGATCTGGATCGAGGCCAGCGAGGCCTTCGGCACGGGGCATCACGGCACCACCCGCGGCTGCCTGTTGGCGCTGGAAGCGCGCCTACGCATAGGCCGCACGCCGCGCAGGGTGCTGGATGTGGGAACGGGATCTGGCGTCTTGGCTATCGCGGCGGCCAAGCTTGGCGCACGCGCCTTGGCGGTGGAGATCGATCCCCATGCCGGAGCCATCGCCCGCGAGAACGTCCGCAGCAATGGCGTGGACAGGCGCGTGTACGTCCAAATAGGCGATGCGGCACAAGCGGCGCGCTGCGCCCCGCATCGCTTTGATCTGGTATTCGCGAACGTGCTACTGCGCCCTTTGCTGGCGATGGCCAAGCCGATCGCAGCATCGCTGGCCCCAGGTGGGGTACTGATTCTCTCCGGCATTCTCACGCGCCAGGAGCCACTCATCCGCTTGGCTTACCATGCCCGGGGTCT
>JAKFWI010000178.1 GCA_021731965.1 Hyphomonadaceae bacterium
CGCGGGCCATTGTCGCGGCCTTGGATCAGCCAAACGCGCGCGGGCGCACCTTCGAACTGGGCGGCCCCCATATCTATACCTTCAAGGAATTGCTGGTCTTCATCATGCGCGAGGCGCAGCGCCCGCGCCCCTTCGTGCCGCTCCCATTCTTTCTGGCGGAGCCGATGGGGGCCATGGCCGGCGGGTTTTCGCGGCTCATGCCGCTGTTTAAGCCGATGATTACCGCCGATCAGGTGCGTCTGCTCAAGAAGGATAATGTCGTTGGGGCCAGCGGCCAAGCCGGCTTGGGCAAGGCCAGCGATCTGGGCTTGGAGCCGCTGGAGACCATCGAGGCGATCACGCCGAGTTATTTGTGGCGCTTTAGACCATATGGTCAATTTTCTGCCGCAACCAAAGTTTCTGTTTAACGCGATGCGACCCGTAGGGAAGGAATAGTGCCGACGATGGAGGCGATCTGGCTGCTTTATGGCGGGCTTTTGCTCGCGCCATTCGTGCAGGAAGATGCGGCCGTGGTCGCGGCTGCCACGCTTTCGGGGATGTCGGGGGCCAACGGCGTGATGTCCTATTGCGCGGTGCTGCTGGGCCTGACGCTGAGCGATGTCTGGAAATACTGGGCTGGGCGGCTGGCACGCACCAATGCCTGGGCCAAAAAACTGGCGGATAAACCGGGCGTTGCTGCTGCGCGTGACAGTGTGATCAATCGGCTCGGAATCACCTTGCTGACCGCGCGCTTTGTGCCCGGCACACGCATTCCGCTTTATCTCGCCAGCGGCTTTTTCAACGCACCGTTTTTGAAATTCTTCGCCTACATGTTCAGCTCGGCGGTGCTTTATGTATCTCTGGTGTTTGGCTTGTTCCATGTGCTGGGGGCGGTGGCGGGCGAGCAGGTCAAAAACTATCTGCCACTCATTGGATTAACGCTGATTGCGGGCTTGGTGATGACGCTTTTGGTGCGTAGGCTGCGCAAAGGCAAAACCGCGCCGCCCGATGCTGTCGCCGATCAGGTATAGCCAAACTGCGCAGCCCCCAATAGGCATGCGCCCAAGGCGATGCGATACCAGGCAAAAGGTGCAAAGCCGATCCGAGAGACGACGTCCAAAATCGGTTTGACCACGATCAAAGCGGCGATGAAGGCCGCCACAAAGCCCACGCCGATTTCGACGGCCCGATCCGGGCTGATGGTTTTGTAAAGATCGAGGAAATCGTGGGTGAAGGCGGCCGACATGGTCGGCATGGCCAGAAAGAAGGAAAACTCGGCGGCGGCGCGCCGCTCCAGGCCCAAAGCCAGGCCGCCCAAAATGGTGGCACCGGAGCGTGAGACCCCCGGCACCAAGGCCAGGGTTTGGAAAAAACCAATGCCCAAAGCGCGCAAAAGTGGGGTGTTCTCGGCCGCGGCCACTGTGGGCGTGGGCCGCCAGCGTTCCAGCGCCAGCATGGCCAGGCCCCCCAGGATGAAGGCCAAGGCGATCACTTTGAGGCTGCCATAAAGCACCGCCTTGACATAATCCGCCGCGAAAAAGCCGATGAGCAAAGCCGGCAAAAAAGCGATGATCAGCATCAAGGCGAAGCGGCGGGCCTTCGGCTGGGTGGGCAGACCAAGGAGGGTTTCCCAGATTTTGGCCCGGTAGACCCACATCACGGCCAAGATGGAGCCCAACTGGATCATCACCGTGAAGGTGCCGCCGGGATCGGCAAATTTCAGCAGGCGCTCCCCCAGCAGCAAATGCGCCGTGGAAGAGACGGGTAAAAACTCGGTCAGCCCCTGCAAGATTCCCAGCAATGCGGCTTTGAGCACATTCAGCCAATCCAATTGCTTCTCCTTCCCATGCCCGCGTGCAGCGCTCTAGCAGGCTGTTGAAGAACTCCAGCGCGGCCGCGACGGCAAGAATTTTTTGCTCTTCCTGAGCAGGAGCCGGGCAAAGCGCGATGCGGGGCATCGGGCCAGACCGGCGACGCCCTCAGGACAAAAAATCCTGCCGTCCTATAGGGATGCGGCCGAGTTCGGCTTCGGGTTCGTCGTGTCCCAGCCCCCGTAGCACCGCTACGCGAACTGGGCCTCTCCTGCCCGAAAGCGCAAAATCGGCTTCGCATCGCGGCTCGCGGGAGTTCTTCAACAGCCTGCTAGACCCGTTCCCGAAAAGTGTGACGCGGTTTTCGGACGAGAACGGGTCTAATACACTAGCTAGAGCGGATTCACCCGATTTGACCTGATCCAGTCAAATCGGGCCCCGCTCTAGCAGATTCGGCGCGTCAGGGAGCCGAGGGCATCGGGCGCCGGCTCGGTGGCGAAGCAGGGGCCCTGTGGGGCCGCGCCGGGTGCAGGGGTGAACATAGGCTCGCGCTCCCCGTTCAGAATGTCGGAATCGCCGATCACATCGAAATAGCGGATTTCGCTTCCGGCCTTGCGGGTGATGCACTCATAGCGCCCCCCATCGTCTTGCAGCAGGCGCACGCTGATTTCCCCATCCGCGTCTTGATAGGCGATGGTCACCCGCGCCGGCGGCTCCTTGACCCTGGTCATGCAGGTTGCGATCGCGGGCATCAGCTCCGCCAGATTGGTGGACCAGCCCGCGCTGACGCGCTCTCCCACCAAGGGGCGGGCGCAGCCTTCATAGAGCACGCCGTCATGGCGCACGACGGCGTTGAATTCATGCACATCGCCCGAGCTGGTGGTGCATGGCCCAGGAGAAAGCACGACGGACAGCGGCCCGGCATCTAGCGCCATGCCGTTCGCGCCGATGCGGCGCTTGCCTGGCAGCGCCCCGATGGCGGGCAGGTTGAGCCGCGTAAAGCTGACCCAATCTTGCAGCACATCCATGGTCCAATAGGGCTCTTCGCCGGCGGCTTCGAATTTGCCCTGGAACGGGCTGGCGGCCGCATCGGCCAACGGCGCGCCGATATCCGGCAGCGGCGGGGCCGGGACATCGCTCGCGGCCGCGCTGCTTCGGCTATCATCGCCAGGCGCGGGGGCCTGCGCCGGTTTGCACGCGTTGAGCGCCAGCCCAAGCGCGATCACCGTGCTGATAAGGAGCGTTTGGCGCATCATGCTTTCCCAGAATCGATCTCAGGATCCCAAATCGGACGGTCGCTGCAGAATCGGGTCATCGTGTGGTGTGCAAATTGTATCCAAAAAGCGCGAGAAATCATAATTTTCTCATCTGGCCCTTAGCGAAAGCAGTCGCTGCGAGCCCGCCACCACCAGAAGCCCCATCTGGTTTCCAGCTTAGCATGATCCGTCGGCGATGAAAAATAACCCTGTTTGCCACAGCGGCTAAGCGCGCAAGCCTAAATCGAGGGGCCGCTGCACGCGCGAATCGCGCATACTGCCTTGTGCGAGGGGGAGTGCCGCCGCTGCAATTTTATGAATTCTTCGCGGGAGGGGGGCTGGCCCGGCTGGGCCTGGGCCCGGCATGGCATTGCCGCTTTGCCAATGATATCAGCCCCGCCAAGGCGCAGGCCTATGGCGGTGCCTTCGGGCACAGTGTTTTTCGTTTGGGCGATGTCGCCGCGCTGGCACCTGCGGACCTGCCTGGCCGGGCCGATCTGGCCTGGGCCTCCTTTCCCTGCCAGGATCTCTCCTTGGCGGGCCCGCGCGCGGGGCTGGAGGGCGCGCGCTCTGGTTTTTTCTGGGCGTTTTGGCGCTTGATCCAGGCCTTGGATCGTCAGGGCCGCGGGCCAAAAGTGATCGCGTTGGAAAATGTGCGCGGGCTGCTCACCTCGCGCGGCGGCGGCGATTTCGCGGCTTTGATTGCGGCGCTGGCCGCTTCGGGGCGTTTTGTAGGCGCGATCGAGATGTGCGCCAGTGATTTCACGCCGCAATCGCGGCCGCGTTTGTTTATCGTGGCGGCCAGCCAAGTTTGTGCTGATCTGGTAAGCCATGATCCAGATTCCCATTGGCATTGCGCGGCTCTGCGCGCGGCCGCGCTGAACCTGCCTGAGGAAACCCGCCGGCATTGGGTTTGGTGGCGCTTGGCGCGCCCGCCCGCCCGCAACACCTGCCTCGCGGATATCTTGCTGGACGATGCGGCCGAGGGCCAAAGCTGGGATACGCCGGCCAAGACGCAGCTTATGCTCAGCCTGCTTGCGCCCAATGGCCAGCGAGCGCTGGCCGATCAGCAACGGGCCGCTACCCGCCGCGTGGGGGCGGTGTTTCGGCGCACGCGCCGCAGACCTGACGGGATCGCCGTGCAGCGCTGCGAGCTGCGTTTCGACGGCTTGGCTGGCTGCCTGCGCACGCCGCGCGGTGGCTCAAGCCGCCAGGGCCTGCTGGTGATCGAGGGCGCGCAGGTGCGGTCGCGCCTGCTGCTCCCGCGTGAGTGCGCCCGGCTGATGGGGGTCAGCGATGATCATCCCTTGCCGGTGCGGCAGAGTGCCGCGCTCAGTCTGCTTGGCGATGGCGTGGCGGTGCCGGTGGTGGGGTGGCTACAACAATGGCTGCTTGCGCCGCTCGTTCGCGCGCAAAGTATGCCGCAGCCACGCGGATCAGAACGCAGATCGCTTCGCAAACAGCATTAGCGCTACCCACGCGCCGCTGCCTCGGGCTATAGGGGGCCTTGCCCTTGCAAAACCTGGAGGTTCCCATGCTGCGCCGTACGACCGCGCTTGTGTTTGTTTCGGCCTTGGCGCTGACCGCCTGCGCCACGTCCAATCCTAACGGCCCATCGCCTGATCGGCCAAACAAGGCGATCGGGACCGGTATCGGGGCGGTTGTCGGCGCTGGGATTGGGGCCGCTGTCGGCGGGGATCACCGCGGCCGCAATGCCGGGATCGGCGCGGGCGCGGGTGCCTTGGCCGGGCTGGCCATCGGGGCCTATATGGACGCGCAAGAGAAAAAGCTGCGTGAGCGCCTGGATGGCACGGGCGTGGTGGTGGTGCGCCAGGGTGATGATCTTTTGTTGCGCGTGCCTAATGATTTGAGCTTTGACGTCAACCAATCGGCCCTGAATCCCGGCGTCCGCGATACGCTGGACGGCATCGCCCGCACGGTCACGGAATATCCAGAAACCACCGTGCTGGTGGTTGGCCACGCCGATGCCACCGGCAAGGATGATTACAATCTGAAGCTCTCGGAGCGACGCGCCAACGCGGTGTCCAGCTATCTGGAGCAGCACGGCGTGGCACCGGCCAGGCTCAGTGCGCTCGGTCGGGGCGAAAGCCAGCCGATCGCGGATAACGAGTCTGAAGAAGGCCGCGCAAAAAACCGCCGGGTCGAGATCCGCTTGCAGCCTACCCGGACTTAGAGCTTTTTCAAAGAAATCAAGGTCGATTTCTGATTCGAAAAATGCTCTGATTCAATAAGTTAGAGCCCATTTGGACGGAAAACCGCAACTCCACTTTTCCTGAATGCGCTCTAGGCAGCGGCGCTTGATGCGTCTGCGTCTGCGTCGGCCGTCTCGAACAACAGCGCGGTGACGGCACCGCGCCCTGGCTCGTCGCTGGTGACGATTTCACCGCCAAGGGTATCGGCCAAGCGGCGCGTCGCCACCAGCAAGCTGTCGCGCTGGGCCAAAGCCGCGGAGGCGCTATCGGCCACCGCCTGATCGGTCACGGCCACGATGACGCGCAGGCGCCCCGTGTGCTGCCCGATGGCGGCTGCAGCCACCCGAACCCGCACGCCGCCCTGGCGGGCGCAATCCAAGGCAGCGCTCAACAAAGCGTAGACCACTTGTTTGAGCCGTATGGGATCGATCAAGATGCGCTCTGGCACGTCGGCATCGATATCGAGGAATAATTCCAGCCAGCGCTCATGCGCGCTTGAGCGCCAGGCTTCAATGGCATGGCGCATCAGGACGCGCATATCGGTGGGCCGCGGGTGTGAAACGCCCAAGCCGCCTGATTTGGCCGTTTCCAGGAGATCCTCAACCACGGTGCTCAGCACTTCGCTCGCATCGGCAACCGCGCCGAGCTGGGCACGCAAATCATGGGGCAAAGTGGCGCGCTGGAATTGACGCCCTGCCAGGCTCAAAGCGGTGGCGGGGGTGCGCAATTCGTGGCGGATCAATTCGAGGAAGTCGGCCTTGGCCCGATCTGCGGCTGCGGCGGCTCGGTGCGCCTCGGCGGTGAGCGCCAGTGCCTGTGCGCGCTCCGTGTCCACCTTGCGTAGCACGCGGTAAATCATCCGAGCGAACACCGTCATCAGCGCCATGACCAGCAAAGAGCCCACCAGATTGCCGGCTGAGCTGCGCCCATAGTGCCAATCGAGCACAATGGCCAAGGCCATGATCAAGGGGGTGGGGATGGTGGACGCCAGGACCAGCCGCGGCGCGGTGCGCATGGTCACCACCGCATTGACCAGCGTCGTGCACAGCAGAACCGTGGCCACGGCATCGCCATTGGGCTGGATCGGCCATAGCAGCAAAGAAGGCAGGGACCAGACGCTGGCATTCGCCATGATCCAGACACGCGCGGGGCCGGCGTCAGGTGCGTCGCCGCGGGCAAAGCGCGCCGCCATGCGGCTTAGCATTTTGCTATCGACGAAGGTCGCGGCGGTGGCGAGGACGATCCACAGCAGCGGCCAGATGGTGTGGATAAAGCCCCAGCTCGTCAGGCCAACGATTGGTGCGATGGCGAAGCGATACTTTTGATTGGCGCGCCGCTCCGCCAAAAAGGTCGCCCAATCCGATTCCAGCGGTGCCGCAGGCGCGCCGTGCAGCGATTGGGGCAGAGAATCGGCCATCCGATCATCACTGCACCGCCCTGCTTACCGCAAGATTAACCTAAGATGAAGTCGCCGCGTGATAGCCGGCGGGAAGAATCACGGCGCGCGCGCAATCCCCGGCCCCGCCAAAGCATCGGCTGGCGGGGCCGGGTTTCCGCGATCAGGCGGCGGCCTTATTATCGGCAAAGCGCCCATAAAAGGTCTCGCCTTTGGCCGCCATGTCGCGCAGCAGCGCTGGCGGCGTGAAGCGCGGCCCGTATTTCTGCGCCAGGACATCGCATTCGGCCACGAATTTCGCGATGCCCATCAAATCCATGAGGCTGACTGTACCGCCCGTATAGGGTGCAAAGCCCCAAGCCAGGATGGAGCCGACATCGGCATCGCGCGGGCTGGTGATCACGCCTTCTTCAAAGCAGCGCGCCGTTTCCAACGCCTGAATATAGAGTAGGCGCTTTTTATATTCATCGCGCAATTCTGGTGGGCATTCGCTGATCTTTACCGCCACCAGATCGCTCAGGCCCGGCCAGATCTTTTTCTTGGAGCCATCACTCGGGTATTCATAATAGCCTTTACCATTCTTGCGGCCATAGCGGCCCAGCTTTTCCACCATATTGGCCAGGAGGCCATCCACGGGCGTTTCCTTATAGGCGCTGCCCAGATCGGCGCGCGCCTGGCTGCGCACCTTCCAGGCGAGATCGAGGGCCACGTCATCGCTCATTTCCAAGGGGGCGCGGGGCATGCCCGTCATCTTGCCGACATTCTCGATGATGGCCGGCTTGATGCCTTCCGCCAGCATGTGGGCCCCTTCCGTCACATAGGTGCCAAAGCAGCGCGAGGTGTAAAAGCCGCGGCTATCATTCACCGTGATCGGCGTTTTCTTGATTTTCAGCACATAATAGATGGATTTGGCGAGCGTTTCTTCGCTGGTTTCCTTGCCCAGGATGATTTCCACCAGGCCCATCTTATCGACCGGTGAGAAGAAATGGATGCCGATGAAATTTTTGGGCCGGGCGCTGGCCTCTGCCAGGCCCGTGATCGGCAGGGTGGAGGTGTTGGAGCCGAATACGGCCGTTTGCGCCAATTGCGCCTCGGCCAGCTTGGTGACCTCCGCCTTCAATTCGCGGTTTTCGAACACCGCCTCGACGACCAAATCCGAGCCCTTGACCAGCGCATAATCGGCCGTGGGGGTGATCAAGGCCAGCACCTTATCGGCGGCCCCTTGGCTCATCCGCCCGCGCGAAACGCGCTTATCGAGGATGTCCTTGGCATAGCCCTTGCCCTTTTCGGCGCTGGCCTGATCTCGATCGATCAACACGGTTTCGATGCCGGCCATGGCCTGCACATAGGCAATGCCCGCGCCCATCATGCCAGCCCCCAGCACGGAAACCTTGTTGATCTCATAGGGGGCATGGCCTTTGGGGCGATTGCCGCCTTTGGCCAGCGCCTGCATGGAAAGAAACAGCGTGCGGATCATGCCGCGCGCCTGCGGGGTTTGCAGGGTTTTGAAGAAATAGCGGCTTTCGATGCGCAAGGCCGCATCGATCGGCACTTGCAGGCCCTCATAGACCGCCGACATGATATGCTTTTGCGCGGGGTAATTGCCATAGCTCTGCTTCGAGAGGAATGCGTTGCCGCCGATAAAGGTCATCGCCCCGCCGGGGGTGAAGGGGCCGCCGCCGGGGATTTTGAAGCCCTTCTCATCCCACGGCGCGACGGCCTTGGGCTTGGCCGCCAGCCAGCGGCGCGCCGCCGCCAGGGTCTCGCCGGCCGGCACCAATTCGTGGACAAAGCCCAGGCCCTTGGCCTCCGAGGGGTTTTTCTCTTCACCCTGGAGGATCATCATCAGCGCGTTTTGCGCGCCGATCAGGCGGGGAAGGCGCTGCGTGCCGCCGGCCCCGGGCAGCAGGCCGACTTTGGCTTCAGGCAGGCCCAGCTTGATTTTGGGATTATCGGCGATGACGCGGTAATGGCAGCACAAGGCGATTTCCAGCCCGCCGCCCAGGGCCAGGCCCTCCAGGGCGCAGGCCACCGGCTTGCCGCAGGTTTCGATGGCGCGCAGGGCTTTGTTGAGGGCAAAGGCGCGCTCGAAGCCGGCCTTCAGCGCCGCATCGGCATCCTGGGGCGCGGCCCCCCCTGCCAAGCTGCCCGAGCCCATCTCGCCCAAATCCGCGCCAGCGCAAAAGCCGCTCGCCTTGCCCGATTGGATAATCGCGCCCTTGATGGCGGCATCGGTTTTCAGCGTGTGCGCCAGTTCGCCCAATTCCTCCAGCACGCTGGCGGTGATGGTGTTCATCGAACGACCGGGCACATCGAAAGTAATCAGGGCGATCCCTTCGGCATCGATCTCAAGCTTGAAGTTTTCCATGGGTGTTTCCTCCGGGATGTTCTTGGGTTCTAGCGAAGATCGTGGACGGGCACGCCGCGGCGGTGCGCGGCTTCGAGCAGTGCCTGATCTCGGCTGGCGATCGACGCGCCCACTTGCGTGGCAAGATGGAGATAGGCCGCGTCGAATGGCGACAAGCGCTCGGTGCGGGCCAGAGATATCAACGATAGCGGCGAGAGCGTGTCTCGAATGTCAAGAATTGAGAACCAAGCCGCGATTGCCCCGTCTGTCTCTTCAAGCGTGAGCGCGCCCTTGCGCTCGAAACGCAGCAAGGTGTTGGGAAATTCCCAATGAAATATGCGCGGCGCGATAAATCTTTGGGGCGCAAGCGCGAAGAAGTCGACGGCGGCCGACGTTTTTTGTGACGGCAGGACCCGTGCAATCGCCGCCGAAGCATCCAAAACGATCAAGGGAGCCAATCCTTGTCTTCATTGCGGGCCTCACGTTTCACGGTTTCCCAATCGACTGGCTCCGTTCCACGGCCCTCCAGAGCCAGTTTTTCCTGCAGCTTGCGCAGCCGTTCAAGCGCGGCCTCGCGTTGTTCTTGGCTGGGCGAGAGTTCCACCGGCGCGAGCCGCGCCGCCGGCTTGCCATGGCGCGTGATGATGATCTCCTCGCCCGTCTCCTCGACCTCTTGGACAAGGGCGGAGAGGCCGTTTTTCGCGTCGTATAGGGCTATCTCGCGCATCGAAAAATTCTAGCCAAATCCTATCCAAAACTCAAGGCGACTTACAAATCCAACGCCGCCAGCCGGGCCGCGTTTTCCTCCACTCTCGGCTGATAAAAACTCCGCATGCTGGCGAGCACGTCCGGCTCCGCGCTATCGGGATGCCCGCCGGGGCCGGGCGTTGGATCGTATTCGATGGCCAGCTTGATGCGCGCCGCGACTTCCGGGCCCCAAAGCTCCGAGAGCAAACTGAAAGCGAAATCGATGCCGGCGGTGACGCCGCCGCCCGTGAAGGTGTTCCCATCACGCACAACGCGGCCCTCGCTGGGGATGGCCCCGAGCTGGGGAAGCAGGCTGCGATAGGCCCAATGCGTATTCT
>JAKFWI010000105.1 GCA_021731965.1 Hyphomonadaceae bacterium
TAATTCGTCACCCCCGCATACCCCACCGCCCGCGACAGCAAATCGTCGAGGCGGGCGATGTTTTCTGGCGCGGGGGCCTGGGCCAACAAGGTTTGCGGCCCGGTATCGACGGCGGCGGCATCGAAGGGCTCCATCGGCAATTCCAGCAGGACTTCGTGGCCCTTGCTGCGCGCCAGATCGATCCAGCGCTGCAGCCCGCCTGCATAGGGCACGAAGGACAAGGTAACCTCCGGCGGCAGATCTTCGATGGCGCGCTTGGTCACCTCTTCGCTAAAGCCCAAGCCAGAAACCACCAAAGCGATGCGCGGCTGCGTACCCTGGCGCACATAAGGCCGGCGGTAGGCTTGGAAGGGGCTCAGCCCATCCTTGCGGATAATCGGCAGCAGACCCTTGGGGCCCGGCGCGGTCAAACCCGCCAACGGGGCCTTGACCAAAGGCCCCGCCCGGGGCGGCGCGGGCTTGGCCGGCGCTGCGGCGCTGAGACGCTCGCCCGCCACGCCGAGCGCGCTGCCCGGAAGCAGGCTCGGCTCGGGATAGCCCTCCGCCGGCCAGAGCCGCTCTTCGAGCCCCGCGCTTTGCGCATCGGGGGGCACCAGGACCTGCGCCAACGAGGTTTCCGGTGCCTCCCCGTTGGCCGCCAGCGCCACATGATCCAGTTGGATCAGGACCCGCGGCCCCACATCGGCGGGATCGCCATAAAACTGGACCGTGGCAATGGCCGCGGCCAACGCCGCCACCGAAGCAAAACCGCTCAGCAGGAAATGATTCACACCCCGGACCGAGCGCCGCGCCAGGGCACCCGCTGGCCACACGCCCATCACCATGTCAACACCATCTTGCCCATGGCAAGAGCGTGCAGGGATTCGCGGCTATTGACGATACCAAACGTGACGATCGCGGCTATCGTGAATAAGTCGGGTTAGAGCGGATCCCGATTTGACCTATCTCAGGTCAAATCGGGTGAATCCGCTCTACACTAAGGGATTAGACCCGTTCTCGTCCGAAAACCGCGTCACACTTTTCGGGAACGGGTCTAACCGGCCTTGGCGCGCAGACGCTCCGCCACCGCGCCATCGCGCAGGAAATCCATGGCACGCTTGAGCTGGTAATCCTGGCCTTCGGGCCAATCCTTTGGCGGCTCATCCGCCGGGGCGTGCACGCCGCGCCGTGTCAGGCCTGTTTCATTCTTCAACGCCCCCGGCAAATCGGATTCGCTGAGGCCCAGGGCCTTCAGCTTGCTGTAATCCACCCGGATCGCGGAAACCTCAACGTCCGGCTCGATGCCGACACCCTGAATGGAGCGTCCAGCAGGCGTGTAATAGCGTGCGGTGGTCAGGCGTAGCGCCCCGTCGCGGCCGCCTTTCAATGGGATCACGGTTTGCACCGAGCCCTTGCCGAAGGAGGCGGTGCCCATCACCAAAGCGCGATCGCGATCCTGCAGCGCGCCCGCCACGATCTCAGCCGCCGAAGCCGAGCCGCCATTGATCAGCACCACGATGGGCATGTTGGGCAGCACTTCGCCACGCTGCGCATTGCGCCGATCGATTTGATCGGCACGCCGGCCGCGGG
This sequence comes from Hyphomonadaceae bacterium, assembly GCA_021731965.1. Classification (GTDB taxonomy): domain Bacteria; phylum Pseudomonadota; class Alphaproteobacteria; order Caulobacterales; family Aquidulcibacteraceae. The sequence continues at coordinate 1,570 of JAKFWI010000105.1, forward strand.
TGGAAACCACCTCACCGCCATCCAGAAAGGCATCGGAAACCTCAACCGCTTGCTCCAGCAAGCCACCGGGATTGTTGCGCAGATCCAGCACCAAGCCCTTCATCCGCGCGCCATTGGCGCGCAGCCCCTGGATGGCCTTTAGCAATTCCGCGGCGGTTTTTTCGTTGAAGGCACTGAGGCGAATCACGCCGATATCGCCTTCCAGGCGCGACACGACAGAACGCGTCATGATCTTTTCGCGCGTCAGCGTCACGTCACGGGGTTCCGCCCCCTGACGAGCGACGGTCACCGTCAGCGAGGTGCCGAGCGGGCCGCGCATGCGCTCCACCGCCTCATCAAGGCTGAGGCCGATAATGCTTTTGCCATCGATGGCCGTGAGGTAATCTCCGGGCATGATCCCGGCGCGCGATGCGGGCGTGTCGTCATAGGGGCTGACCACCCTCACCAAGCCCTCATCGGCCTGCACCTCGATGCCGAGGCCACCATATTCGCCGCGCGTTTGGATTTGCATGTCCCGGAAATCATCCGGAGTGAGGTAGCTGGAATGGGGATCCAGCGAGGAGAGCATGCCTTTGATGGCGGATTGGATAGCCTCCTGGTCATTGACATCGGAGACGTATTCCGAGCGCACGCGCACCAGCACATCCGCGAACAATTCCAGTTCGCGGAACACATCACGCGGGGGGGCTTGATCCTGCGCCTGGCTGGCGATGGCCCCCACGAACACCGCGACGGCGGCGGCCGGGGCCAAAACCCAACCCACGCGCATCCAACTTGCGCCCCTGGGGCCCGGATTGGTGACATGCTTTGCCATCGTTCAACTCCGCAGCTTCGCCCAGGATTCTGGATCGATGCTGATTCCATTGTGCCGCACTTCAAAGTACAACGCGGATTCGGCCGCTTGCGGAAGATGGCCAATCCGATCTCCTTTGGACAAACGCGCCCCCGTCGGGAGGGCCACATCCGCCAATCCGCCAAACACTAGAACGTATCCATCGCCGGCGTCCATAATCAACACCATACCCAGATGGCGAAGCGGGCCCACATGCATCACAATGCCACCAAGCGGCACCATGACCAACCCGCCCGAACGGCTGGGCACCATCGTCACGCCAGCGGCTGGCGGCCCCCCTGCGCGCTGCTGGCCAAAGCCGCGCACAATGCTGCCGCCGCCCTCAATAAGGCGCTGGGTTGCGGCGGATTTGGGGAGGACCTGCGCCGCCGGAATGGCCTTCGCTGAGGGCGAGACTTTGGACGGGCGCTTCGTCTTGCTCTGCTTCGCTGCCAGGGCCAGCCGTTTCAGCCGCGCAGCTTCTGCGCTGCGGGCCGCTTCGGCCGCGGCGCGCTGGGCGCTTGCCCGCGCCTCGAAGGCGGCCGCCGCCCCATCGAGCGAAGCGATCAACGCGGCGATCCCCTGCTCACGGACCTTGAATTCGCTTTCACTCTTGCCGATCGCGCCCGCCGCTTGCTCTGCCTGCAAACGGGCCTCATTGGCATGCGCCGCCAAGGCTGCGCGGGCGCTGGCCCCTTTGGCGTCGCCGCCCGCCGGCCCGACCCCCGCCAAAGCGCGTTGCGTCAAGATTTTGGCACCAAAAGCGCGGTTTTGCTGCTTTTCTCGCAGGCTTGCCGCATAGGCCGCCGCCAAAGCCGCATCTTGGCGCTGGCTTTGCGCTACTAGGGCGCGTTGACGCACAATCTGGGCTTGCGCCTCGTCACGCGCGGCGGCGCTGTCAAGGGTTTTGGCCACGTCTTTCGGCGCGGCTTGGGCATGGCCCAATAAGGGAAGTATTAAGGCTATTGCCGAGATTTTCCAGCGCATCATTCTGCTACGCTATTGCCGATGGTAGGGACTTCCGCACAAAATGGTCACCGCACGGTAAAGTTGTTCCGCCAACATCACCCGCATTAAGCGGTGGGGCCAGGTTTGTGCGCCAAAGGCCAGGATTTCGTCGGCTCCGGCGCGCAGCGCCTCCCCATGCCCATCGGGGCCGCCGATCAGAAACGCCGCCGCGGCGCAGCCCTGATCGCGCCAAGCGCCCAGTTTTTGCGCCAAAACCTCAGAGGGCCAGTTTTCTCCGCGCTCATCGAGCAGCACCCGCTTGGCGCCGGCGGGCAAAACCGCCTGCAGCAGATCCGCTTCGCGTTCACGGTCCCCGGCCACCCGCGCCTCAACCTCGTGCAAAACCACGCTTTGGATGCCAATGGCGCGGCCCACTTGACCGGCGCGTCGCAGATAATCCGCGCACAACTCGGGCTCGCTCCCGCCGCGCAAGCGCCCGACGGCCGCAATCATCAGCCGCAAGCCATCAGCCCTTGACGCCCACCGGCATCGGCGGGGCCCACATCTTTTCGATATTGTAGAATTGGCGCACTTCCGGGCGGAACAAATGCACGATCAAATCGCCGGCATCGACCAAAACCCAATCGCAGCCCGGCAAGCCCTCGACGCGCAAGCCGCCGGCCCCCGCCTCCTTCAGCTTGCGCATGACGTGATCCGCCAGCGCGCCCACATGGCGATTAGAGCGCCCGGAGGCGACGATCATGTGATCGGCGAACGAACTGCGCCCGCGAATATCCAGCGAAACGATCTCTTCGGCTTTATCCTCTTCCAGGGATTGCAGCACGATGGCCAAGGCCTGCTCGGCCGGCATGAAAGGGCCTTCGCTTTCCCTTTCAGAAGGGCTGGAAGGGTACGCGTCCGCGGCTTGCGGCTCCAGCTCGCGCTCGAATTGGGGGGTCAGGGCGTACACTCTCCTTGGGTCAACGGACGGCAAGCTTAGCATGCTTCCTTCGCCGCGCCCATGGCCAAAGCGTAGATTCTGGTGGGCGCCCGCTTGCTTCGGCGGCGAAAAGCGCGCAAGGGCTGGCCTCTGTCCCCAAAGCATTGGAGCGAAGCATGAATATCCTCGGTGATTTGGCCAAAAGCCTGCTCGGCGGCGGCAAAGGGGCATCCGGCCTTGGCGGCGTGGTGAGCGAATTGCTCTCGGCCGAGCATGGCGGCCTTGAGGGCCTGGTGCAAAAGTTTCAATCGGCCGGCGCGGGCGATCTGATCAAGGGCTGGATTTCCACCGGCCCCAATCCAGCCATCGCGCCCGATCAGCTTCAGGCCGCCTTGGGCCCGGACATGATCAGCAAATTGGCGAAATCCTCGGGCATCAATCCGCAGGATTTGTTGGGCCAGCTTTCTTCGCATTTGCCGCAGGTGATCGACAAGCTGACGCCCAACGGGGCAGCCCCATCAGCCGAAAGCCTGCAGGGCATGCTCGGCGGCGTTCTGGGCGGGCTGTTCAAATCCTGATTCCCACACGCCGTTAGCAGACAGCCTTGACGCATCTTGCGTCATCCCAGCGGGCAAAGCATCGGTGGGATCCATCTTTGGATGCCACCGATCTTGGCTGCGCCAAGCCAGTGGCATGACGGGAGAATCCTTGCGTCATCCCACCGGGCCGCAGGCAACGGTGGGATCCAGGGCTGAAGGCACCCAGTCATCCTGGGGCGGGCGCAGCCCGAACCCAGGATCCAGGTGGGGAGAGGTAGTGGATCCTGGTCTTCTCGCTGCGCTCGAAACCAGGATGACTGGGGAAGGCTTCGCCAAGCCAGTGGCATGACGGAAACCCCTGCGTCATCCCACCGGGCAAAGCATCGGTGGGATCCATCTTTGGATGCCACCGATCTTGGCTGCGCCAAGCCAGTGGCATGACGGGAGAATCCTCGCGTCATCACACCTGGCAAAGCATCGGTGGGATCCATCTTTGGATGCCACCGATCTTGGCTGCGCCAAGCTAGTGGCATGACGGAAACCCTTGCGTCCGCACCGCGCGGCGCGCCGCCAGTGGCATGACGGAAACCCCTGCGTCATCCCACCGGGCCGCAGGCAACGGTGGGATCCATGGATGATGAACGCCAAGATCCACGCTGCGCGCGGCCGATGGCCAGGCGGGCCCGCCTCAGCTTTTTTGGAACAGGCCTGCAAACCGCGCATCATTGATTGCGGCTCCGATCGCTTCCTGCACCGCAGGAATGAACGCCGCAGTAGCATTTTGACACGCCGCGTAGGCACTGTAACTTGTTTTGTAGGGGCGCTCGGTCCTCACGCTGTAGCCGCCGGAGTTGGCATTCGAGGAAATCGTCAATCCAATTTTCCAAGACGCAGAAGCACCTATGGTTGTTACTTCAACTTGATCCACATTTAGCGTCAAAATGGTGGGCGCGGCCACATCGTAGGCTTGCGCAGCCAGAAGCTCAGCTTGAAGAGCAGATTTGAAGTATTCCGCCAGGGGCTTGCCATTCGTAACGTCCAATGGCCCGGCTAATCTGCACTTAGGTTGCGTGATGGAAGGTGCCTGCGTAACATTGCCAACACTCACTTTGGCATCGTTTTGAGCCCGAGAAACACTCTGTAGCATAAGGGTGTTGCTTGGAAGCACAGAGTACTGCGCAATGGCTGATGTTGTGTCGCACGCAGAAAGAGAAAGTGTAGCAACACCCGCCAACGCAAGAAGCAATGCATTCTTCATAGCTTACGCCCCCGCCCATTCTTAACGCTCTCACCTTCGCGGAGCCTAAGCGCAGATTTCTAGGTCGTCAAGAATACATCCGGGTGCAAATTGGCATTTGCCGTACACGGTTTGGCCTTCGCGACAGCCAAATTGCTGCTCAAGCACTGCGGCCGATCGCCCGAAGCGCCGTCGATGAGGCCGGCACAAGCGGGGCCTGCGCAAAGGCGATGGCCGGGGCGCGGCGCGTGCGCAAGGATTGCGGACTGGTCCTGGCACCGGCAAACCGGCCCATGGCCTTTGCCAAGCGGGCCCGGGCCCCGGCACCGGGGCGTGACACGATCAGGCATGGCACCGCCTGCAAGATATGTTGCCAATCGCGCCAATGGTGAAAGCCGGCGGCGTTATCGGCCCCCATGATCCAGAAAAACCGCACGCCGGGAAAACGCTGGTGCAGCGCCTCAATCGTCTGCGCGGTATAGCCAAGGCCCCAGCGCGCCTCCAAATCGCTAACAAGCGCGGCCGGCCCGCGCGCCATGGCCGCGGCACTGAGCATGCGGGCCGCCAAAGGACGTGCCCCCCCCCGCGATTTCAAAGGGTTTTGCGGCGTCACGAGCCACCACACCTTGTGCAGGCCTAGGCGCTTTTGCGCCACTTCGGCAACATGGGCATGCCCTTCATGGGCCGGATTGAACGTGCCGCCAAACACACCGATCCGCATGCCGCGAAAGGCCAATTCCAAGCGGCGCACCCGCGCGCTGGCCGAAGACAAGGCGGCTTCGCTCACAAAATATACCGGCTCAAATCAATATCCTTGGCCAGCGCACCGACCTGCGCGCGCACATAGGCCGCATCGATCGCCAGGCTTTCGCCGCTGCGATCGGGCGCGCCAAAGCTGATTTCATCCAGCAGCCGCTCCATCACCGTGTGGAGGCGCCGCGCGCCGATATTCTCCACCGCCGCATTCACCTGGGCGGCGATTTCGGCGATGGCATCCACCGCCCCTTCATCAAAGCTGAGCTGCACGCCCTCCGTGGCCAGCAACGCAATGGATTGCTTGACGAGGCTGGCTTCCGGCTCGGTCAAGATTCGGCGGAAATCCTCGCGCGTGAGGGCCAAAAGCTCCACACGGATGGGCAAGCGGCCCTGCAATTCCGGCAAAAGATCGCTCGGCTTGGCCACGTGAAACGCGCCCGAAGCGATGAACAGGATGTGATCGGTGCGCACGGGGCCGTGCTTGGTCGAGACGGTAGTGCCCTCAATCAGCGGCAGCAAATCGCGCTGCACGCCCTCGCGGCTGACATCGGCCCCGCCCGCGCGCTCCGATTTGGAGGCCACTTTGTCGATCTCATCGATGAACACGATGCCATCTTCTTCGGCCAGCGATACGGCCTCGCGCACCAAGGCATCATGATCCAGAAGCCGATCGCTTTCTTCGGCGATCAGCGGCTCATAGGCCGCCGAGACATGGATTTTCACCCGCTTGGTGCGCCCCGAAAAGGCCTTGCCCAGCATTTCCGAGAGATTGAGCATGCCGATCTGGCCCTGGCCGCCGCCCATATCCAGCGATTGCAGCGGGCTGGCGGAATCGGCGAGTTCGATCTCGATCTCCTTGTCGCCCAATTCGCCCGCACGCAGCTTGCGGCGGAAGGCATCGCGCGTGGCGGCCTGGGCACCGCTTCCGACCAGGCCATCGAGCACCCGCTCCTCCGCGGCCAATTCGGCCTTGGCCCGCACCTCCCGGCGACGGCGCTCGCGCACCATGACAATGGCGCTTTCCACCAGATCGCGCACGATCTGATCCACATCGCGCCCGACATAGCCCACTTCGGTGAATTTGGTGGCCTCCACCTTCAAGAACGGCGCGCCGGCCAGCCTGGCCAAGCGGCGCGAAATCTCGGTTTTGCCAACCCCGGTGGGGCCGATCATCAGGATGTTTTTGGGTGTGACCTCCTCGCGCAGGCCCTCGGGCAGGCGCCGGCGTCGCCACCGATTGCGCAGCGCGATGGCCACGGCGCGCTTGGCGCTGTGCTGGCCGACAATAAAGCGATCGAGTTCGGAAACGATTTCGCGCGGAGAGAATTCGGTCATGGGCGATAGGTAGGTGCGCGCGGCCGTCTTTGCATCATCCCCCTGGGCCAGGTTGCGCCATCCCACCGGGCCGGAGGCAGCATTGGGATCCTTGGCCCTGGATGCCACCGATCTTGGCTGCGCCCAGCCAGTGGCATGACGGAGGCTCCTTGCGTCATCCCACCGGGCCGGAGGCAGCATTGGGATCCTTGGCCCTGGATGCCACCGATCTTGGCTGCGCCAAGCCAGTGGCATGACGGAGAACCCTTGCGTCATCCCACCGGGCCGCAGGCAGCATTGGGATCCATGGCCCTGGATGCCACCGATCTTGGCTGCGCCCAGCCAGTGGCATGACGGAATCCAGCGTCATCCCACCGGGCCGGAGGCAGCATTGGGATCCATGGCTTTGGATGCCACCGATCTTGGCTGCGCCCCGCCAGTGGCATGACGGAGAACCCTTGCGCCATGCTACCGGGCCGGAGGCAGCATTGGGATCCATGGCCCTGGATGCCACCGATCTTGGCTGCGCCCCGCCAGTGGCATGACGGAGAACCCTTGCGTCATGCTACCGGGCCGGAGGCAGCATTGGGATCCATGGCTTTGGATGCCACTGCTCTCCGCTTCGCGGAGCCAGTGGCATGACGGAAACCATGCGTCCGCACCGCGCGGCGCCCCGCCTTTGGCCTGACGGAAAGTCTAGGCCTCGGCGGCCATTTTCTGCGCCTTTTGGATGGCCTCCTCGATGGAGCCCACCATGTAAAAGGCCGCCTCCGGCAAATGATCGTATTCGCCTTCCACCAGGCCTTTGAAGCCCTTCACGGTATCCTTCACATCCACCAGCACGCCGGGCGTGTTGGTGAAGGCCTCGGCCACATGGAAGGGCTGGGAAAGAAAGCGTTCGATCTTGCGGGCGCGGCTGACGGCCAGCTTGTCATCCTCGGAAAGCTCATCCATGCCCAGAATGGCGATGATATCCTGCAGGGCCTTGTAGCGCTGCAACACTTCCTGCACGCGCCGCGCGACCTGATAATGCTCTTCGCCCACAACGCGCGGATCGAGAATGCGGGAGGTGGAATCGAGCGGATCCACCGCCGGGTAAATGCCCTTTTCCGCGATCGAGCGGTTCAGCACGGTGGTGGCATCGAGGTGGGCGAATGAGGTGGCCGGGGCTGGATCGGTGAGATCGTCGGCGGGCACGTACACGGCCTGCACCGAAGTGATCGAGCCCTTGATCGTGGAGGTGATCCGCTCCTGCATGGCCCCCATTTCGGTGGCCAAAGTGGGCTGATAGCCCACAGCCGAGGGAATGCGGCCCAGCAAAGCCGAAACCTCGGAGCCCGCTTGGGTGAAGCGGAAGATGTTATCGACGAAGAACAAGATATCCTTGCCGGAATCGCGGAAATGCTCGGCGATGGTGAGGCCCGTCAGCGCCACGCGCATGCGCGCACCAGGCGGCTCATTCATCTGGCCATAGACCAGCGCGCAGCGCGAGCCCTGCCCGCCCCCCGCCTTGTTGACATTCGATTCGATCATTTCGTGATAAAGATCATTGCCTTCGCGGGTGCGCTCCCCCACGCCGGCGAACACCGAATAGCCGCCATAAGCCTTGGCGATATTGTTGATCAGCTCCTGGATGAGCACGGTCTTGCCCACGCCCGCGCCGCCGAACAGGCCGATCTTGCCGCCCTTGGCATAGGGGCAAAGCAGATCCACGACCTTGATGCCCGTGGCCAGCATTTCCGGGACCGGCTTTTGATCCACAAAGGCCGGGGCCGGCTGGTGGATGGCGCGCTTGGTGTCCGAGACGATGGGC
>JAKFWI010000108.1 GCA_021731965.1 Hyphomonadaceae bacterium
AATCTCCAGGTATTGCGCGGCCTTTCCCAAAGGATTGCCCGATGGCCATCATATCATCAATCGCAGCAATTCGCCCGCGCAATACCTGGAGATTGGCACGCGTCGACCCATCGAGGATGTGTGCCATTATCCCGATGTCGACATGCAAATGCGAGGCGGTGCTTTTTTTCGCAAAGATGGCACGCCATATTGAATGCAAGCGAGGAGATTGCTGATGCACAAGGATTGGCCCGAAATGGCCGATGAGCTGAACCCCCTGATCGGGGCGCTGCGCAAGGTTCAGCCCGACGTCATGAAGGGCTTCAGCCAAATGGCGCAGGCAGCCCTGAAAACCGAGGCGCTCGATACCAAAACCAAAGAGCTGATCGCTTTGGCCATCTCGGTGGCGGTGCGCTGCGATGCCTGCGTCACCTTCCACGCCAAGGCTGCCGTGCGTGAAGGGGCCAGCGATCAGGAAATCGCCGAGACGATGGGCATGGCCATCTATATGGGGGCGGGCCCCAGCGTGATGTACGCCGCACAGACGCTCGAGGCTGTGGGCCAGTGGCGGGAAAAAGCCGCGCCATAGGGCGGCTTAATCGCGCAAAAGCGCATTGATCGCGGTTTTGGCGCGGGTTTGGGCATCCACCCGCTTGACGATCACGGCGCAGGCCAGGCTTGGCCCGCCAGCGGGATCGGGCAGGCTGCCCGGCACCAGCACGGCAAAGGGTGGCACTTCCCCGCGCACAATTTCACCGCTGGCGCGATCGACGATTTTGGTGGATGCCCCCAAAAACACGCCCATGGAGAGCACCGCGCCCTCGCGCACGATGACGCCCTCCGCCACCTCGGAGCGCGCCCCGATAAACACATTGTCCTCGATGATCACGGGGGCGGCTTGCAATGGCTCCAGCACCCCGCCAATGCCAACGCCGCCGGAGATATGGCAATCGGCCCCGATCTGCGCGCAAGAGCCGATGGTGGACCAGGTATCCACCATGGTGCGCGCGCCGACACGCGCGCCGACATTGATGAAGCAAGGCATCAGCACTGCGCCGGGTTCGATATGGGCCGAATGCCGCACGATCGCCCCGGGCACGGCGCGGATGCCGGCCGCCTGAAATTCACTTTCGCCCCAGTGTGCGAATTTCAGATCCACCTTGTCCCAATAGGGGCCCGGCGCATCGCCGCCGCGCATTTGCATGGGCGAAAGCCGAAAGGAAAGCAGCACGGCCTGTTTCAGCCAAGCCTGCACACGCCATTGGCCATCCTCGCCCCGCTTGGCCACGCGGGCAGCGCCCCGATCCAGGAGATCGAGCGCGGCGGCCACGGCGCTGCGCGCCTCCAGGCTGGCTGAATGCGGGGTGAGGCTTTCGCGCTCGTCCCACAAAGCAGCGATTTCAGCGGCCAAAGCGTGCATGGCGCGTTTCTCCTGGGTGCAGGCCATCAAAGCCGAACAGCGCGGCCGATTTCGGCCAGAGAAGCATGTAGGCCGTCAATCACCAAATCGGCCTCGGCGGGATGCCCATGCGGGCTTTTGCCGGATCGCACCAAGGCCGTGCGCATGCCAAAGGCTTTGCCCGCCGCGATATTGTTGGCCAGATCATCGAAAAACAAAGCCTGGCCAGGCACGAAGCCGAAGCGCGCCTGCAGGCGCTCAAAGGCCAAGACAGACGGCTTGGGCGCAAATTGGCCATCTTCGATGGCGAAAACGCCTTCAAAACACTGGGCGATGCCCAAACGATCCAAGACGCGGCGCGCATGCTGACGCGGGCCATTGGTGAAAACCAGCTTTTTGCCGGGCAGGCCGGCGATCAGCGCGGCCAAAGGCGCATCCAGCTTGACGGGTGTGTAATCCACGTCATGCACGTTTTCGAGGAAATCGTGCGGCTCCATCCCGTGCCGGGTCATCATGCCGGCCAGGGTCGCGCCAAATTCTTCATAATAGCGCTTTTGCAAATCCCTGGCCTCTGCGATTTCGATTTGCAAATAGCGCTGCACATAGGCCGTCATGCGCACATCGATCTGCGCGAAGAGACCGCTTGCCGCGGGATAGAGCGTGTTATCGAGATCGAACACCCAGTGATCGATCCGCTTCACCCAGTCGCGTGCTGTCATGGCGTCTGGGGTGGGGCAGGGGCAGGCGTTGGCGCGGGATTGCGCCGGCCCGGGGCATCCAGCACGAAGGGGGCCGTGCGCCCCACGCGCCCTCGATCCGGCGCGTCCCCCAAAGGCTTCACGCTTTCGGCCAGCTTGGGCATTTCCAAATGCCGCGCCGCTTGGCCGACGGGCAGGAAATCCTTATCGACGAATTCCAGGCGCATGCCGTCCAAACCCTGGGGGGAGATGGCGGTGAAGATCGTGGAATCATAATAGCGCGCCTCGCACTGCTCACGCCCGATGACGGCGAATTTGGCCGGGCTGGTGCAGAAGGTTTCGCCCCCGGCCGCCAAAAAGCGCTCCCCCTGCGGGGAAATCAGCGTGGCGTGCACGAAATAGACGTTTTGCAGCAAGGCATCATCGATGGCGCGCACGCAAGCATTGGGGCCAATGGCCCACCAGCCGCGTGCCTCCCAGCCTTCGCCGCGCCGCCGCGCGATCGCGGACCATATCTTACCCGCAGTTTTGTTGCACAAGGTCAGCCCCAGCCGGGCCGAGCGGCGCTTGGCGGCGGCCTCCAGGCCATCAATGAGCTGATCCTGGCTGGCATTTTGCGCCAGGTTGGCTTCTGCGCGAAAGCGGCCGATGGCGCTGGCCATTTGGCGCGCATCGATCGCCCCGACCCGCCCGCGCGATTCGATGCCGGCATCCAGCAGCAGGCGCTGCAAGCCCGCCGCCTTGGCGGTTTCGAGGGTGTATTTTTGCGGCTCGGTCAAATTCGTGCGCCAGCTTTCGCGCTTGTTGATGCGGATCAGGCGAAACTGCCGCGCCTCTAGGCTGACAGTCTCGCATTTGGGTGGGTTTTGGATCGAAAAGGAATTGACCGGATCGACGCAAAGCGGCGAAAGCCCGCCCCAGAACAAATGCCCGCCGCGGTGTGCCGTCGAGGTGCGCGCATAGAGGAAGTGCACCCCCTTGGCCAAGGGGGCAGCAGCGGCGGTCCAGCACTCACCGGGGCGCATGCGGATCCAGCCGCGCACCAGGATGACCTTGCCGGAGGGGCGCCCCGTGGCCGCCTCAATCACATAGCTGGTGAGATTGCATAGGGCCCAGCCGCTGGGGGCGGGGGCTGCGCGTTGCTGCGCCGCCGCGGGTCCAAAGCGGGCGGCCAGGATCAACGCGCCAAGCACCAGCGCGCAAACCGCCCGCAGCCATTGGGTGAGCGGCCGGCTGTGCCGTTCAGGAGATAAGCGTGCCTGCGCCATGTTCGGTAAACAACTCCACAAGCAAGGAATGAGGATTGCGCCCGTCCAAGATAACGGCCGCTTCGACGCCAGCCTCCAGGGCGGCCACGCAGGTTTCGAGCTTTGGGATCATGCCGCCGCTGGCTGCCCCCGAGGCGATCAAATCCAGGGCGCTGGCGCGCGCCATCTGGCGGATGAAGCGGCGGTCGGCGTCCAGCACCCCTTCGACATCGGTGAGCAACAAAAAGCGCTTTGCTTTCAGCGCACCGGCCAGGGCACCAGCCGCCGTATCGGCATTGATATTGTAGGTCTGGCCATCGGCACCCACGCCGATCGGGGCGATCACCGGCACATAATCCTGCTCCGCATGGATCAGTGCCTGTACCAAAGTGGGATCGACCAATGTCGGCTCACCGACAAAGCCAAGGTCCACCACCTTCTCGATGGCGCTGTCGGGATCGCGGCGTGTGCGCACGGCTTTCACGCAGGTGATCAGGCGCGCGTCCTTGCCCGAAAGGCCCACGCCGCGCACATCCGCCTCCGCTCCGGCGCGGGTGATCTGGTGCGCCAATTCCTTATTGACGGCCCCGGAAAGCACCATTTCCGCCACCTCCATTGAGGCCGAATCGGTAACACGCAGGCCATCGACAAAGGCGCTTTTCACGCCCGCGCGGTCGAGCATGCGGCTGATTTGCGGGCCACCGCCGTGCACCACCACCGGGTGGATGCCAACGAGCTTGAGCAGCACGATATCAGCGGCGAAAGAGGCGGCATTGCTCTCATCGCCCATGGCATGCCCGCCATACTTCACCACCACGATTTCGCGGTCATATTTCTGGATGAAGGGCAAAGCCTGCGCCAGCGTCTTGGCCGTGGCAAAGCCCTTGCCAAGCGCGGTGACATCGAAGGGGGGAGGAGTATTCACGCGCTTGGTGTAGCCGCGCTATTGGGCGCGGCCAAGGCAGTGATTTCAGCGCGCAGCATTTCGAGGCCGCTACCGGTGTGGGCCGATACGGCCAAAACCTGTGGGTGGGCGGCAGGCCGGCGGCCAATCGCCGTGCTGGTGGCCTGCATGACCGTCAGCATTTCAGGCTCGCTAAGCTTATCGCATTTGGTCAGCACGATCTGATAGACGACGGCCGCTGCGTCCAGGCCGTCCATCACGGCTTCGTCGGGGGGCTTCAAGCCATGGCGGCCATCGACCAGCAGCATGACGCGCGTCAGCCCCTGGCGCCCGCGCAGGTAATCGCGCGTCAGCCCGGTCCAGCGGGCGATTTCGGTCTTGGGGGCCTTGGCATAGCCATAGCCCGGCAAATCCACCAAACGCAGCACATCGCCCAACAGGAAAAAATTCAGCTCCCGCGTGCGGCCCGGCTCCCCCGAGGCGCGGGCCAGATTGTGGCGATTGACCAGCGCATTGAGCAGGCTGGATTTGCCAACATTGGAGCGCCCAGCGAATGCCGCCTCCGGCCGATCCGCGGGCGGCAGGTGGAGCATGTCCACCACGCCTTTTTCAAAGCGGATGGGCCCCGCAAAGACGCCCGTCGGCTCCAGCTCGTTCACGCCGGTTGGTCTGCGCGTTTCAGCCGCCGGGCGATGAATTTGTCGAATTCCGTTTCGACACCCTGGCGGCGCATGATGATGTATTGCTGGATCATGGTCAGCAAATTCGACCAGGTCCAATAAATCACCAATCCGGCGGCCAAGCCGGCGTAGATGAACGTGAAGAGGATGGGCATGAATTGAAAAATCCGCGCCTGGATCGGATCGGGCGGCGGCGGATTGAGGGCCATCGTGCCCCATTGCGCCAGGCCATAAAGCAGTGGCCAGGCACCAAGCGCGAAAACCACACCGATCCAGGGCAGATGCGTCGGTGCGGCGAAGGGCAATAGCCCGAACAAATTGACCCAGCTGGTGGGATCGGGCGCGGACAAATCCTTGATCCAGCCAAAAAATGGCTGGTGGCGCAGCTCGATGGTGACGGTCAACACCTTATAGAGCGCAAAGAAAATCGGGATGGGCACCAGCATGGGTAGGCAGCCAGCCATGGGATTGACCTTTTCGCGCTGATAAAGGGCGATGGTTTCCTGCTGCTGGCGGGCTTTGTCCGAGGCGAAGCGCTCCTGGATTTCCTTCATTTTGGGGGCCAACAGGCGCATTTTGCCCATGGATTTATAGGTCTGGTTGACCACCGGAAATAGGCAGACCTTGACCAGCACCGTCAGCGCCATGATGGCCAAGCCGTAATTGCCGAACAACTTGAAGAAGTAATGGATCAGCGCATAGACGGGGCGGGTGAAAAACCAGAAATTACCCCAATCGATGGCTTTGTCGAATTGTGGGATGGCCAGATCCACCTCGTAGCGCTTCAGCAATTCCGCGCGCTTGGCCCCGACAAACAAGCGCTGCGTGTAGACGATCGCCTCCCCCGGTGCGATCTCTCGGAAGCTGCCGCGATAGGTGGCGCGAAAATCGTCACGGCCGCCATCGGGGCGCGAGTCATATTGCGCCGTGAGGGTCTCGGTTTGGTCTGGGATCAAGGCCGTCAGCCAATAATGATCCGTCAGCCCCATCCAGCCGCCTTTGCTGTCTAGCTCGATCAGGCGGCTTTCAGCTTGGCGGGCCCCGCGCGCCTTTTCCTTGGCGTGTTTTTTGGCTGCTTCGAATTTGGTCTCGTGCAAAACGGCCTTGGCCCCAAACACCCCGGTCATGCCCTGGTGCACAATGCCGTTGATCTTGTAGTTTTCAGGCAGGCCCTGTCGGCGCGCCACCGCGAAGGGCCGGGCGATGCGCGCGGCTTTGCCCAGATTTTCCACGCGGTCCGCGATGGTGAACAGGTAGTCTTTATCCACGGACAGCGTGCGGGTGATGCGCAGCCCATCACCCGTTTCGGTCTGAAGTTTGATCGGCCTGGCCGGCGTCAAGGGGCCTGCATCCAGCGCCAGCCAAAGCGTTGATGCCCCCGCCAAAGGCGCGACGATGGCGCGCTCTTCCCAGCCAAAAAACGCGTCCGCCGCAAAGCTGGCCCCCTGCGGCGAGAGCAAAGTCACTTCGGGGCTGGTGGGTGCCAAAGCGGTGCGGTAGGCGCGCAAGGACACGTCATCGATGCGCGCGCCGGTAAGGTTGATGGATCCGTCCAGATTATCGCTCTGCACCGCGATGCGTGCGGTTTGGGCCAAGAGCGAAGGCCGCGGTAAAGGCGCAATCGCCCCCGCTGCAATCCCCGACTCTCCGGAATCGGCGCTAATGGGGGCGGGTGCGGCTCGCGCGCTTTGTTCGGCCCGCACGGCGGCTTCACGGCGCTGCGCATCGCGCATCGGCTTCAGCACAAATGCGTCATATCCGAACAGAATGCCCATGGCCAAAACCATGGCGAGGAGGAGGTTGCGGTTGTCCGCTCCCGAAGGGCCAGGCCGCATAGGGTATCCTTTAGGGTGAAGCGTGATCGCTGGGAGCGCGTCCAGATTTCGCCGTTTGCGCCGAAAGCGCTGCGTGCAGCTTTACCAAGGCGGCGGAAACATCGTCAAGCAAGCGCGGCCAGCTGGCTTCAGCAAATCCGCTGCGTGCGATCAGCACATAATCCACGCCGACGCGGGCCTGCGGCAGCAAAACAGCACGGGCGGCTTCGCGCATGCGCCGCTTGGCCCGATTGCGGACCACGGCATTGCCGAGCTTGCGCGTGGCCGTAAAGCCGATCCGGCAAAGGGATGCATCGCCGCGCAGGCAGGCCTCAAGGCCGATAATGCCGCGGCTGGCCCGGGCACCCTTGCGTGCCTTCAGGAAATCAGCCCGCTTGCGCAGATGGAGATAGGCCGCGCCCGTAGGGGGCGGTGAGCACGCGCTCAGGCCGAAAGCCGCTTGCGGCCCTTCGCGCGGCGCCGTGCCAAGACCGCGCGCCCACCCGTGGTGGCCATGCGCGCGCGAAAGCCGTGCCGGCGCTTGCGCACGAGCTTGCTCGGCTGATACGTGCGTTTCACTGGCGACCCCTTAGGAAAACAAAATCAAGCCGCTGCGCTTACGCGCATCGCGCCATCACGTCAAGCGTGTCTCCTGCCGGGCTGTTCACCCGGAAATGACCAGAAAATCGTAAATTTGCCTTCCTGAAGGTTAGGTTTGGGCGAGCAACTTGCATATGAGATTGTTTTTTCCTCAAGTAAGCTCGATAGCAGGCTGAATGACTAATCCCCCTTCCAGCTCACCGCCCCAGTCTGGCGCGCATCCCATCGGGGCCGTGCGCTTCTTCAGAAGTTTGTCGGGGCGGCTGCTGATGCTGACAGTGCTGTTTGTCATGCTGGCGGAAATGGTGACGTTTGTCCCCTCACTGGCGGCCTTCCACCGCAATTGGCTGAGCGAGCGGGCGGAATCGGCCGAAATCGCTCTCGGATCACTTGAGGATGCACCGACGGACGCGTTGAGCGAGCGCTTGCAAAGCAATCTGCTGATGCTTGCCGGGGTGCGATATGTGGCCTTGATGCGCGCTGATGGCTCCGCCCCGATCCAATTGGCCAGCATGTCCGATCTCGTGCCCACGGATTTGCCGACAGTGGATCTGCGTCGCCACATGCCGATGCCGGCGATTGAGACGGCCTTCGCCACCTTGTTTTCCCGCCCAGGGGACATGATCCGCGTCATCAACACATCAAAGCACTTCCCCGAGGGCTTGGTGGAAACCATCGTTGTCCAGGATCAGTTGCGCCAGGACATGCTGGCCTTCGGTGAGCGGGTGCTGGCCTTGTCCTTGATCATCTCCTTCATCACCGGCGGCTTGGTGTTTTATTCGCTCAACCGCTCTTTTGTTCGCCCCATGAAGGAATTGGTTAATCATATCAGTGCGTTCCGCGAGAGGCCAGATGATGCGTCACGCGTGCTGCGCCCCTCGGGCCGGCGTGATGAGATTGGCCGGGCCGAGCATGCGCTGGCGGACATGGAGCACCAGGTGCGTGCCGCGCTTGGCCAGCAGCAGCGGCTGGCGGCGCTTGGCGCGGCGGTGGCGCGTCTGGCGCATGATTTACGCAATAGTTTGGCGACCGCCCAAGTGGTTTCCGAGCGCCTTGGCGTTTCGGACGATCCGAAGGTGCGCCTCGTGGCCCCGCGCCTGGAGCGCGCCATCGCCCGAGCGGGGCGCTTGGCCGAGGCCGCTTTGCGTTACGGCCGCGCGGATGAAGCGCCCCCGCAAATGGAGCGCACGCCGCTGGCCGCAGCGGTCGCGGAAGCGGCCGGCGATGCGCTGGCGGGCTTTCCCGCCGTGATGTTCAACAATCGCATTGGCACCGATCTCACGGTTCAGGTCGATCGCGAATATTTGCACAGGATTTTGGTCAATCTGATCCGCAATGGCGCGCAGGCCATGACCGCCGCGCAAGACACGCTCAAAAGCCACGAATTGCCCATGAAATTCTCCGCGTCCGCCTATCTGGATGTGGACAACAATTGCGTGCGCATGAGCCTGGCCGATACCGGCCCAGGCCTGCCCGAGGCGGCCAAGGCCCGCTTGTTTGAGCCGTTTTCGGCCGTGCAGCGGGCTGACAGCACCGGCCTGGGTCTGGCCATCGCCCGTGAGCTCGCGCGCGCGCAGGGCGGGGATTTGACGCTCACCTCCAGCGGCCCCGAAGGGGCGGTGTTCGATTTGGCGTTCAGCGGCCCCTAAAGATAAAGGCTCACGGTGTGGCGGGCAAAGCCTTGGCCACGCCTTCGCGCCTTCTGTCCGCCCCGCCTTGCAGGCCTTGGGCGGTGATGGCGATGCCATGCAGGCCGCTGGCCTCTTCGGCCGTGGCCTCCAGCTTCCAGCCCCGGGCGCGCAGCTGCTCCAGTAGCGCGGGGGAGAAGGTATCGCGCTCCACGCGCACCACTTGGCCCCGCGCCACCACATTGGGCAGATCGATTGCCGCCTGCATGGGCAAGCCCCAATCGATGAGGCCGACGGCCGTTTTGGCCACATAAGCGATGATGGCATTGCCGCCAGGGGAGCCAAAGGCCGCGTAGAGATCCCCCTTGGCATCGAAAATCATGGTGGGTGCCATGGATGAGCGCGGGCGCTTGCCCGCCCCGACGGCATTGGCCACGGGCTTGCCGTTCAGCTCTGGCACAAAGGTGAAATCGGTCAGCTGGTTATTCAGGAAAAAACCAGAAGCCATCCGCTGGGAGCCGAAAGGGGCCTCGATGGTGGCGGTCAACGCGACGCTATTTCCCGCGCTGTCCAGCACGGTGAGATGGGTGGTGCCGGCCTCCGGCAGCGGCTGCGCCCGGCCCCATGTGTCACGCAGGCCGCCGGCATCGCCCGGCTCGACCAGCGCCGGCGCGGCCATTTCGAGGCGGATCAGGCTGGCGCGCTCATCGAGATAAGACGGTGCCTGGAGGGCTTTAACCGGAATGTCCGCGAAGGCCGGATCGGCGACATAATGATCACGATCGGCATAGGCCAAGCGGCTGGCCCAAATAAAGGCCGCCCAATCGTCCGCGTTGGTGGGGCCAATGGGTTGAGGGCGGGCGCGGGCAAACAGCCCCAGCAATTCCGGAATGGTCACACCGCCGGAGGCCGGAGGGGCGACCGAGCAGACGCGAAAAGCCCGGTAAGGGCCGCACAGCGCGTCTTGCCTGGCGGGGCGA
>JAKFWI010000007.1 GCA_021731965.1 Hyphomonadaceae bacterium
CCAGACAATGAGTCCTTCCGCTGCAAGAGCCTGCGCCATCTCGTCTACAATCTGCCTGTCCGGGCGCGCGTACGAAATAAAAACATCAAAGCCCTCGACAACCAGTGGCTTTTGCCTTGAATCGTCTGCGCTATTGGTTTGTGTTGCGGACGTCTCTAGAATTGAGCCTACATTAGCCGCACCCTCAATTGAGACTGCGCCGCCGCCCGTATTGATCGAAACATGAGCTGTTTTCTCGCCACTCACAAGCAACTCCCTTCGACTTTTATCTAGATTTTCTTGGGTGAAGTCCCGGCCCCTGCAACACGCCCTAGCACGGAACCAACATTTGCTGAACCGCCGATGGCAACATTCCCACCAGCGGTCGTTATAGTAACGTTGCTTTGCATGATTGTCGCGGTCTGCTGAGTCAACGCCGATACATCAACACCGGCATCTCGAAGAAGATCAACTGTGGCATTTAAAACCTGGAGGTCAATAGCTTGATTCATTTGACCCCCATCCGCCCGCTGAAAGTAAAGATTATAGGCATTGGCCATCATCATTTCGCGCACAGTTTCACGTGCACCGTAATTGTACATTGGATTGAGGCGAATTTCCTTGCGTTCGCGGGCGATCGGCCCTCCAAACAAGTTGGAAAGCGCCTCGCGCAGCTGACCAAGGACACCGGCCAACGCGCTGAGAACTGTTAAAGGCGTAAGCGCCAACGCTGTCAGGCCCCATTCAATAATCCCAAAGAAACCGAGCCGACGGATGGAGTCGACATCGCGGTATCCCCGCGCAACTGGCCGCACCACCGAAACGAAGGTCTCCAACATGAGCGCCTCGCCGTGCCTAACACAGCGAAACAGATAATTCTGCACAACTTCGCCTTGGCTGGTTGGAAGGCGCATCCAAACATACACTCGTGCAGGCGCATTCGGATTGTCACGCCAAGCGTTAACGGTGGCGGCCGGCAATTGATGAGCGGGAGGATCCATGCGATCTTTTTGTATCTCTGGCAGCCGGCTTACCTCCGTTCCGTTCACAAAAGCGATTTGGGTGATCTCCAAATTAGGAAGATTGAGACCGCGTATCGCATTGAGCACGGCGTCATAAATTTCTTGAGTCTCAACCGGGCGAGGTGTCGATCCGTTTGCGCCCGGCCGGGTCAAATCCACCGCCACCTGCCACGAGTTGAGAGGGGTGCCAAAACCAACAAAAGGATTCGTTTCACCGAATACGACCACGTTGGACGTCTTCGGATCGAAGCCGGCCTCTACGCCAGTAGCTTCACCGTACTCGCTTCGGACGGACTCAAAATCATATTCGTCGCTACGAAACGGCCGCACGTCTTGGAATCGTGCCCGCCAACGCCGATGAACAGATAGCACGAGCAGTCCAATCCAAGAAAAAACGACAATCAAGGAAACGAGGCCGCTTAAGTCATAAAGCCCCAGTGCAATAGCGATCGTTGGGAGAACTAAAGGTAATATCAGAAGAGCCGTCATGGCCCATTGCCAACGACGATCCGCTGTCTCCATCGCCTTACATGCATTTACCAAAAGGGGGAGATTTAAGCCTTGTTCGGGCGCACTCGCCAGGAAGGGGTTCTGCGCCATTTCAATGACGCGGCGTCTGAATATCGTCCCTTTTAGCACCGCGGAGGCCAACGCATAGCGCATTGGATCTCCAGATGGCACGAGAGCTTCGCGTGAGCTGCCTTGCATCCATTGGCGCAGACGTCGCAAAAGTGTTGGCAATGTAAAAACTAACACGACCACAATGAGGAGCTGCAAAAAACCCATGGCATGCATTTTCTTCTCCCCGCATACACGAGCAATGCCCGCACTGTTTACAAAGCCTTGAAAAGGTCAAGCACGTAATTCTTGAAATGGCTTCTGCAAACAAAGCCCATTAACTCAATAGACGCGCTATGTGAAAATTTCAAGACAAGGTGAACCACTGCATTTGCCGGTCGGCCACGGCACCAAAAACGCGCAGCAGAGTGGCGTCACCAGTCCCGCCTTGATCACCCAAGGACTTCGCACCTCCGCGCTGTTCGAGGCAGGCTAGATGCAAGTCATCCGTCTTTTTCGGTCCCCACGCCGCAGTGTCTAGCATGCCAGACAGAAATTAGCGATTGCGCGAGAATGTCGGTTTCACGGCAACGAGCTCGGCGCACCGCAGATTCCCGCAATGGCGATTTCTTGTAAACCGTCCATGCGGGTCGAGTGCGTCGGATTTGCCGCACAAAGCCGACATTGCTCATGGAATGCGTTACGCTCTCCCTGCCTCCCTCATCGCCGCACGCGTGAGCGGCTGTTTCGCGGCGAATTGCTGGCATCACCCTCGGTAGTTTTTCAAGCAGGGCCAAGCCTTCGCCCTCTTGCGCGAAGGCGCTGGGCGATGTTTCTGCGCTCCATGACAACCGATCCCTCCGAAATCGAGACGCTAACCGCCTCTTACCTCTCCCGCATCGCCCAGGCCGATGATGCCGCCCTGGAGGCGGTGCGCATCGAGGCTTTGGGCAAGCAGGGCCGCGTCAGCCTGCTGATGAAGCAATTGGGGGCCATGAGCCCGGCTGAGCGCCAGGACATGGGCCCACGGCTGAACGGCCTGCGCGATTCCCTGCAAGAGGCCATCCTCGCCCGGCGGGCCGATCTGGCGTCCGCGGCGCTGGAAGCCAAGCTCCTTGCCGAGCGGCTGGATGCCAGCCTGCCCGCTGTGCCCACGCGCATCGGGTCGATCCACCCGATCATGCGGGTGATGGAGGAATTATCGGAAATCTTCGCCGATATGGGCTTTGCCTTGGCCGAAGGGCCCGATATCGAAAGCGATTTTCATAATTTCACCGCGCTCAATTTCCCGCCCAAGCACCCGGCGCGCGAAATGCATGACACCTTTTTTCTCAAGCCCGATGCAGCCGGAGAGCGCAAGGTGCTGCGCACCCATACCAGCCCGGTTCAGGTGCGCACCATGCTCAGCCAAAAACCGCCCATCCGCATCATCGCCATGGGCCGCACCTTTCGCTGCGATTCCGATCAGACGCACACGCCGATGTTCCATCAGATCGAAGGGCTGGTGATCGATGAGGCCAGCAATATGGCCGATCTCAAGGGCACGCTGATGGCGCTGATGCGCGCGTATTTCGAAGTGGATGATGTGGATGTGCGCTTTCGCCCGCACCATTTCCCGTTCACGGAGCCAAGCGCGGAAATGGATGTGCGCTGTGATCGCTCGAACGGGCAAATCCGCATCGGCCAAGGGCAGGATTGGCTGGAAATCTTGGGCTGCGGCATGGTGCATCCCAATGTCCTGCGCAATTGCGGCATCGATCCAGATGTGCATCAGGGTTATGCGTTCGGCATCGGCGTCGATCGCCTGGCCATGCTGAAATACGGCATGTCCGATCTGCGGGACATGTTCGCGGCCGATACGCGCTGGCTGAAGCATTATGGCTTTTCGCCCTTTTTGGTGCCCAATCTGGCCGCGGGGCTGTAGCAGGCCTCACACGCGCGCCAGATAAATGGCGAAAGCCGCGCCCTGCCCCACCACGCTTTCGACGCAAAAGCCGCCGCGATGGCGATTGACGATGTGCTTGACGATGGCCAGGCCCAGCCCCGTGCCGATCTTTTCTGAGCGGCTATCGGGATCGACGCGGTAAAAGCGCTCCGTCAAGCGGGGCAGATGGCGCCGAGCGATGCCGCGGCCATTATCGCTGACCCGAACGAAAGCAAAGCGATCGCCCGCACCCGGCGGCGGTGTCAACAAGGCGATGCGGCCAGCCTCAGGCCAGCGCCTCCCGGCCCGCTCCAAGGCCTGTTCGCGCCCCTCAGCGATGCCACACTCGATCCGCACGATTCCCCCCGCCGCCGGCGTGTATTTGATAGCGTTGTCGATCAGGTTTTGCAGCACCTGCTGCACCTGGAAATTTTCGCCTTTGACCATCGGATTGCTGCCACTCACGGCCAGTTCCAGCGCGACGCCGCGCTCGCGTGCCACCAGCGCCAGCGCATCCACCGCCTCCGCCGCGGCGGCATCCAGGTCCACCTCCCCCAAAGGCGGCACGTGCTCATTCAGCTCAATGCGTGACAAGGCCAGCAGATCATCGACCAAGCGGCGCATGCGATCGACCTGAATGGCCATGAGGCCGAGGAATTTATCGCGCGCCTCGGCGTCTTCGCGCGCCGCCCCGCTCAGCGTTTCGAGCAAGAGGCTGAGCGACGCGATCGGCGTGCGCAATTCATGGCTGGCGTTGGCCAGGAAATCTGAGCGCATCCGCTCGGTCGCCACGCGGGAGGTCTGATCATGGAACACCATCAGCGCGGCGGTCTGACCGCCCCAAGCCAAGGGCGAAAAATACACGCGGAAATGCTCCTCCAGCGAGCCCGCCGGCTGGTATTCCACCGTGCTGCCGCGGCCATCCTCGGCAGCCGCCTGCGCGGCATCGAGCAATTCGGGGTGGCGCAATATCGCCGATAGGCGCAGGCCGCTGGCCTCAAATTCCAATTGCTTGCGCACCACGGCATTGGAGCCGCTGATCCGCCCCTCACGGTCCACGACCAAGGCTGGCTCGGGCAGCGCCTCCAGCAGCGGTGCCAGATCACGCAATTGGGCTTGCGGCCCCGGCTGCGGCGCGCCGTCTTCGCGCTTTTCCAGCGCGGGCCGCAGCCAAAGCCAGGCCGCGCACGCGCCAAACACCGCCGCCACACTCGCGCCGGCCGCCAACACCAGCGCATGCATGGCCAGCAAAACGAGGCTGGCCAAAGCGCAGATCGCGGTGCCGGCCATCGCCAAGCGCGCGTTGTGATAATCGCTCATGCCCTCTCCTGGCCAACACGCATTATTGGCGCACGGCCTCCGGCCAGCCCCCCTTTGAGCATCCTGGATAGGCAACGCAAGGACCATGCATCCAAGGCGCGTGCAAAACGCATCCTGTTGATGTGCGTGCGGAAAAAATTCTAGTTGTGTTTATCGATCTTCGATATAGTTTTATTGACAATCGGATTTTTCTCCCCTATGCGATCCCGATCCGGAGGAAGAAGTGAAGCCGTTGAGCGTTGGTCTTTTGTTGGTGGCGGCCGGCTGCACCCACGTGGCCAAGGATGTGCGCCCGCCGATCGCGCCGGAGAGCTTTCGTGCTGTGGGCTTGGCCCAGCCCGATGCGCCCGAGCAGGCCCTCGCCGCCGCGCCGGAGCGCGCTTGGCTCGATAGCTTTGCGGCCCCTGGCCTCGTGGCTGCGGTCGATGAGGCGCTGCGCGCCAATCCCGATCTGCAACGCATCAGCGCGGTGCGCGATCGTGCACGGGCCGGTGCCAAAGCGGCCTTCGGGCCTCGCTTGCCCAGTGTGGATTTCGGCCTGGGCACTGGGCGCACCAGCGCGCCCACGGGCTTTGGCAATCGCTCTGCGTTCAATGTCGCCAATGGCGATCTCACCGCCTCCTGGGAGGTGGATATCTGGGGCCGTGTGCGGGATAATTACCGCGCCGCCGATGCGTCCGCCGATGCGGCCCAGGCCGATTATTTTGCGACGCGGCTCTCCATCGCCGGCCTAACCGGGCGCGCCTGGATCGATGTCATCGAGGCAGCCGGCCAGGCCAAACTAACTTTGGAGGATGCCGAAGCGCGCGCCCGCACCCAGAGCCAGACGGAGCGGCGCTATGATCGGGGCGTGGCCGAATCGCTGGATGTGCGCACCGCGCGCGCGGCCGCCGCCTCGGCGCGGGCCACGGCCGATGCCTCGCGCGAAGCGGCCCTGATCGCCGCGCGCCGTTTGGAGGCCCTGCTCGGGCGCTATCCCGGCGGGGAATTGGCCCCTGGGGTGGATATCCCTCAGCTCGGCCCGCTGCCGCCCGCCGGCTCCCCCACCGTTTTGCTCGCACGCAGGCCCGATGTGGCCGCGGCAGAAGCGCGGCTGATCGCGGCCGGCTTTCAGGTCAATGCGGCGCGCAAGGCTTTGCTCCCGCGCTTTACGCTGCGCGTGGTTGGCTCCACCAGCGGGGATGGCCTGCGTGACATCACCTCGCTGGAAGGAGCCATTGCACAGGTCGCGCTGGGCATGATGGCCCCGATTTTCGAGGGCGGCACGCTGCGCGCCCAGGTCAAGGCGGCCAAGGCCGATGCCTATGCAGCAGCCTATGATTATGTCTCGACTGCCATCGGCGCGTGGGAAGAGGTCGAAAACGCCATCGGCCAGGACGCCACGCTGGCCGTGCAAGAGGAGGCGCTGCGCGCCGCGGCCGAAGAGGCCAGCGCAGCCGAGGAATTGACCAAGCGCGATTACACGCGCGGCGTCGCGACCATTTTCGATCTGGTGCAGGCACAAGCGCAGCGGATCAACGCTCAGCGCAGCTTGCTTTCGGTGCGCGCAGCGCGCGCATCCAACCGTATCCGCTATCATATCGCCCTTGGTGGTGGTGCCGAAACGGGTGCCCTGGGCGCCACCCCAGCTGAAGCCCGTGAGGAGACCGGCGCATGAATAAAATGAGCCTCGATTTGCCCCATCTACTCGACAGCGCGCAGCGCAGCGCAGGAAAGTTCAAGCTTTCGCGGCAGGTGGCCATGGTTCTGCTGCCCGTCGCCGCGCTCGGGGCCGGTGTCGTCGGCGTCGCGGCCATGGTGGCCACCGCCCCCAAGCCGCAAAAAAAGGACGAGGCGCCACCCCCGCTGGCGGTGCAAGTGGCGCAAGCGCAGGCCGAAGAGGTGCGCCTCTCGGTTTCGACCCAAGGCTTGGTGCGCGCGGTGACGCAGGCCACGCTGTCGGCGCAAGTTGCCGGCAAAGTGGTGTTCGTGGCACCCAATTTCGCCGATGGCGGGGCTTTTACCAAGGGAGCGCTGCTGGCGCGGATCGATCCGGCCGATTACGATTTGGCGTTGGTGCGGGCGCGCGCGCAGGTGGCGCAAGCCGAAGAGGCCATGGCGCGCGAAGAGGCCGAATCCGCCATCGCCTTGACCGATTGGCAGGAATTGGGCCGCGAAGGCGAACCCTCCGATCTGGTGCTGCGCAAGCCGCAAATGGCACAAACCCGGGCGGCCCTGGCGGCGGCGCTGGCCGCCGTGCGCGGGGCGGAGCTCGATCTTTCGCGCACAGAGATTCGCGCCCCGTTTGACGGGCGGATCATGGAAAAACGCGCCGATCTCGGCGATATCGTCTCCCCTGGCAGCCCGTTGGCCACCAGTTTCGCCACCGATCGCGTGGAGGTGCGCATCCCGCTCACCGACGCGGATCTGGCCATCCTGGAGACGCCAGTCGGCTTCATCGCCAAGGGCAACAATGCCCCGCTGGTGACGCTGACCTCACCCGCCGGTGCGTTGACGCGGAGCTGGACCGGGCGCCTCGTGCGCACCGCCCCCATGGTCACGGAGCAGACCCGCCTGATCACCGGCTATGTGGAGGTGGAAAATCCCTTCTCCGCCAAGCTGGCGGCACCGCTCGCGCCCGGGCTTTTCCCCACCGCCACCTTGCGCGCGGTGAAAAGCCAAACCCTGATCGCTGCGCCCCGCGGGGCGCTGAAAAAGGGTGAGCAGGTGTTTATCGTCAAGCCCGACAACACCATCGAAATCCGCGCGGTCACGCCGGTGCAATCCACGCCAGACACGGTGTATTTCCGCACTGGCCTGGCAGCAGGAGAGCATGTGGTGGTCTCGGCCCTGCCCGCCGCACGCGATGGCCTGAAGATCACGCCGCTGACAGCCGCCGGCGAAGTGCTCGCGGCCGGCCAAGCCAAAAAGTAAGCATTGTTGACGCACAAGGACATAAGCGATGTTGAGCGGCATAGTTGCCTGGTGGGGCAAAAATCCGGTGGCGGGCAATCTGGTGATGCTCGCTTGCGTCATCGCCGGGACGTTATCTTTCCTCAAGATGGAGAAAGAGTTTTGGCCGGCAGGGCGCGGCGATGCCGTGGTGATCACGGCCGCCTGGCCCGGCGCCTCCCCCGAAGACATGGAAAGCCAGGTCACGGTGCGGCTCGAAGAGGCCGTGGCCGATCTCAACGGCGTGGATTATGTGCGCAGCCGCTCTGGCGAAGGCTCGGCCTGGGTGCGGCTGTTTGTCGATCCCGGCTTCAATGTCGATACCCTGACCCAGCAGGCCAAATCCAAGATCGACGGGATCTCTGGCCTGCCCGGCACGATCGAGCCGCCGCAGGTAGCGCGCGAGGTTAATCGCAATTGGTCCGTCATCCTCTCGCTCAGCGGCCAGGCCTCGGAGCGCGTGCTGCGCGATACGGCCGAACGCCTGCGCGATGACATCGCTTTGCTGCCAGGCGGGGTGAACACCATCGTCAATGGTACGCGCCAACCCGAAGTTTCGATCGAGCTGTCGGAAGAGGCGCTGCGCCGCTATAATCTGACCTTCGCGGAGGTTTCCACCGCGGTGCGCCGCGCTTCCATTAATCTATCCGCGGGCGCGGTGCGCACGGCGGACGGCGATTATCAGCTGCGTGCGCGCAATCTGGCCGATTCGCGCACCGATTTCTCATCGATCGTCGTGCGCCAAACGGGCGATGGCGGCGTGGTGCGCTTGGGGGATGTGGCCACTGTCCTCGACGATTTCCAGGACGTGAACCTCTATTCCACGTCCAACGGTGAGCGCTCGGTGCTGCTCACCATTCTTACCGCCGACAAGTTCAATATTTGGAGCACCTCCAAAGCGCTCGACAAATTCCTGACCGAGGCGCGCAAAGAACTGCCTGCCGGCTTGAAATTGACTAAAGTTTATGACGAGTCCGAAGATTTTTCTTCGCTCACCGGCATTTTGTTCAGCAACGCACTGCAAGGCTTTGCGCTGATCTTCATCCTACTGCTGCTCACCATCCATCCCAAAGTGGCGATCTGGGCGACATTGGGGGTGATGACGGCTTTTGCTGGATCCTTCTTTATTTTGCCTTACGTCGATGTGTCTTTGAACTTCATGTCCGTGTTCGGCTTTTTGTTGGTGCTCGGCATTATGGTCGATGACGCCATTATTGTCGGCGAGGCTGTCTATGAGAGGGTGGAGGACGGCCATCACGGCGCGGATGCCGCCATCTTGGCCACTCAATTGGTGCTGAAGCCGCTGGTGGCCTCGGTCTTCGTCACCATGATTGCTTTTTCGCCCTGGATGCTGATTTCCGGCGATGCGCGCCAGTTCACGCGGGCGATTTCCATCGTGGTTATGTCCACCTTGGTGTTTTCCCTGATCGAGAGCCTGATCATCCTGCCGGCCCATTTGGCGCACGTAACCTTGCCCAAGGGCGGCACCAGCCTGATGGCGCGCCTGATGACGGCCCAGCATGCCTGCGCCAATTTCGTGGTGTGGGTCGCCAAAAATCTGCACGGGCCCTTGCTGCGCACGGCGGTGCGCTGGCGCTATCTCACTTTGGCCAGTTTCCTTGCCGTGCTGTTGTTTTCCTTTGCCGTAGTTGGCACGGGGCGGGTGAAGCAGACCTTCTTCCCAGAAGTGGAGGGCGATTTCCTGATTGCCTCCATCGAAATGCCATCGGTGACGCCATACGGGCGCATGGAGCAGGTCGCGGCCCAGCTCGATCGGGCCCGCGCCGCCATCGAGGGAGAAACCAAGGCCCAGGCCATCAAGGATCCCAATACGGGTGCCCCCACGCACGGCGTGGTGCGCAGCTGGTCCCAGTCCATCAACGAAACCACCATCCAGGCCTTTATCGGGCTGACGCCGCCAGAGA
>JAKFWI010000120.1 GCA_021731965.1 Hyphomonadaceae bacterium
TGGCTGGGCCTGCCCCCATCGACGTACCGCCTTTGGCGCCGCAACCAGCGCCGAGCTTACCGCCTTTGGCACCAGCGCCTGAGGTAAAGCCCGTTTCGGGCCCGGCCTTCGCGCTGGAAAGCCTGTTTGCCAGCGATCGCGCGCGGCTGGATGGCGCTCAGATCGATGCTGCCGCCCAGCGCCTGGGCGTGGAGCCAGCGGCCATCCGCGCGGTGGTGCGCATCGAAAGCGCCGACGCGGGCTTTGGCAGCGATGGGCGCCCGCTCATCCTGTTCGATCCCGGGGTATTCTCGATTTTGACAGGTGGGCGCTACGACGCCTCCGCCCCCGATGTCTCGCAGGCGCAGGTCCGGTCCGGGGCGCTGGGACGCACCCAAGCCGAGCGCTGGGCCAAATTGGCCAAGGCCTTCGGCCTCGATCGCGAGGCGGCTTTGTCAGCCACCAGTTGGGGCCTGTTCCAGATCGCCGGCACCAGCTTCCGTGACGCGGGCGCGACCGATATCTATGCGTTCGTGGCCGATCAGTCCCAATCGGAGCAACGCCAGCTCGCGGCCTTCGAAAGCGTGATCCGCGCCAAGAGCCTGGCCGATGAATTGCGCGCCAAGGATTGGGAAGGCTTTGCCCGCGTTTACAATGGCCCCAGCGGCGTGCAGCGCTATGCGCAATCGCTGGCGGAGGCCTATGTCGTGGTGCGCCGCGAAGCCGCCGCCGCGGGCCCCTTCCTGGATCGGCTGGTGGCGCGCGACATGACCATGCTGTCCAACGCGCAGGTCGTTGCCAGCGCGGGGCGGCTCGGCTGCGAAGTGGCGGCGGTGCGCGCCGTGCTCAAGGTCGAAAGCCGCGGATCCGGCTTCGGGACGGATGGGCGGCCCATCATCTTGTTTGAGCCCCACATTTTCTCGCGGCTGACAGAGCATCAATACGACACGGCCCACCCCACCGTTTCTTATCGCAATTGGCGGGAGAGGCCCTATCCGCGCACCCAAAGTGAGCGATATGCACAATTGGCGGAGGCCTACGCCCTGAACGCGGAGGCCGCGCTCAGCTCCGCGAGCTGGGGCTTGTTCCAAATCCTCGGCAGCAATTTTGCGGCGGCGGGCTTTGCCTCAGCCAGTGGCTTTGTCGAGGACATTGCGCAAAGCCATGAGCGGCAATTGCTGGCCTTCGAGGCATTTGTGCGCTCGCAGGGCCTGGTGGATGATCTGCAGCGCCATGATTGGACCGGCTTCGCCCGCGTCTATAATGGACCCGGCCAGGTCGAAACCTATGGCCGCCTGTTAAGCGAGGCCTATACGGAGGCCAAAGCAGCCGGTGTGTAGGGCGTGATCCCATCGATCGGGATCAGACCTTACTGATCCAGTTTGACCCCACGATGCCATAGCGACGGCGGCTCCGTGCTGGGGTTTGGCCCAAATCAGTCCTGCTTATCCTTGTGATCATCCGGCGCAGCGGCAGGCGCTTCCGCGAAAAGCGATGGGGCATCCGGGTCATTGCCATCGGCATCTTCGTCATCGCGCGCCTCCGCATCTATGCCGGCGTCGCGCTCAGCGCCGCTTGGGCCATGCAGCGGCTCCAGGAACGCCTCGGCACCCATGCGGGCCAAGATCTCGGCCAGGGCCGCGTCCTGCGCCAGATAACCGCGTTTGCGGCGCAGCTCCGCCAAGGCCTTGGCCGCATAGCGCTGCGGGGCCTGGCTGAGGCTTTGGCCCAACAGCAGCACCTCAAACGCCGCTTGGCCCGCGACCTGCGCGCGCGCATTGGCCGCCAGCCAAGGCAGATAAACCTGCCCGATTTCCTGCAACAGCCCGTCCAGCCCCGGGAGGGCTTGCTCAAGCGGCAAAAGCGGCCCCTGCGCTTGCGGGGCGCGCATACGCTCCAGCCAGGCCGAAACGCCCGGCCCGTGCGCGGCCAGCAAAGCGGCCGCCTCGGCGATTGGCTCCAGCTGCATCAGCTGGGCGGCCAAGGCGAAATCCGCGGCCGTGGGGCGATCGCCGAACAAAAACTGCCTATCGTTCAAGGTGGCAGCGAGGGCGCGCAGTGTGCGCACGAAAGAGGCCTCGATCACCGCGCTGGCGCTATCGGTCAGGCCGATAATTGCTTTGCGCGCCTGCATGCGGGCCAGGATTTCCGCTTGGCCGGCCCCATGATACGCGGCGTCAGCCTCGCCCAGCGCCGCCTGGGCGATCGCCGCCGCACTGCTCTGCGCCGCCGCACCCCAGCGATAATGCTGCAAGGCCTTATTCACCCATTCATCGGCGAAATCTTCCAGCAAAGCCGCCAAAAAGGCCAAGGCCGGCTCATCGGGGCGGGTGGATGGCTCGGGATAGCGGCGGCTCAACACCTCCAGGATGGCAGTGGAATCCTGCAACACCGCCTCATCGGCCCCGACGAGCAAAGGCAGCAGCGGCAATTTGGCGTAGCGATTAAATTCTTCGGCCTTGGCGGCGATGCGCTCGATCCAGACGTGCTCAATGCCTTTGAAGCGCAAAAAGCCGGAGACCTTATGGGAGAATGGGGAAAACTGGCCGCCATAAAGGCGATAAGGGGCTGTCATGCTTGCTCCGGATAGGGGCCAAACACCGCGCACGCCTCGCCGCCCACACAATGGGCCCGGCAAGCGCAGCAGTGCACGGCAGAGGAATAGGGCCGGCCGGACGCGATCGCTCCGGCCCTGCTGCTTAGCCCAGCGCGACGCACTTGCAAACCACCGTGTGGCACCAGCAATCACCCCGCCCCGACGGCGAGCAGATCATGCAAATGCACCGCGCCCAGCGGGGCCTCGGCGGAATCGGCGACAAACAGGCAGGTTATCTTGGCCGCCTGCATCATGGCCACGGCATCGACCAACAACGCCTCCGGCGCAATGGTCTTTGGATCAGCGCTCATCAGCGCGCCGGCGGGAAGAGAAAAGGCTTGTGCATTCAAGCGCCGGCGTAAATCCCCATCGGTGATGACACCGATCAGCCGCCCGTTTTCGACGACCCCGACACAGCCCAGCCGCTTGGCGCTCATGATCAGCAAGGCATCGGCCAGCGGCGCATCCGGGCCCACTAGCGGCACATCGGGCCCCTGGCGCATCACATCACCAACACGCTTGAGGTGAGCGCCCAGTTTGCCGCCGGGATGCACGGCACCGAACTCGGCGGGGCTGAAGCCACGCTCGCGCAGCAAGGCCACGGCCAAAGCATCACCCAAAGCCAAGCACATGGTGGTCGATACCGTGGGGGCCGGTGCCTCCAGGCTAGCCTCGGCGCGGGCCGGCAGGATCAGCGCCACGTCCGCCGCGCGCGCCAATGCGCTATCGGCCACGAAGGTCATGGCGATCAGCGGCGTGCGCAGCCGCCGGCAATGCAGCACCAGATGCGACAGCTCGGCCGTCTCGCCGGAGCGAGAGAGCGCCAGCACGCAATCACTGACGGTGATCATGCCAAGATCGCCATGGCTGGCCTCGGCGGGATGCACAAAATGCGCGGGCCGGCCGGTGGAGGCAAAGGTGGCGGCGATCTTGCGCGCGACATGCCCGCTTTTGCCCATGCCCGAAACGATCAGGCGGCCTGGCGCATCGCGCACCAAAGCCAAAGCCGCCAAAAACGGCCCCGATAGCCCATCGCGCAAAGCGTGGACGAGCGCCTGCACCCCCTCGGCTTCGGCCTCCAGGGTGGCGATCCCAGCGGCAAGCGCGGCATTCATGCGCAGCCCTCCGCCCGCAGCACCACATCCAGCGCCGCCAAGCCTTCCTGGCCCGATACGGCGGGGCCCGCAATTTCCCCCAAAGCCGCCGAAACAAAGCATGCCAGAGATGCGCCCAAGGGATCGCTGGGCGGCAAGCGATCCGGCAGGCCAAGGCCCGCCTCATCCTGCACCCGGCCGGTGACGAAATCGATGCTGACATGGCCACTGGCATAATCCAGCTCTAGGCGCCGATCCTTGCTGGCCGCGACGCGGCTGGCGCTCAGCACCGCCTCTGCCCCATCGGCGAAACGAATCAGGGCCTGGCCGGCATCGATCTGGCCATTTTGCTGCGCCTGGATCATCCCCTCCACCTGCTGCGCCGGCGCGCCGATCAAAGCCAGCGCCAAATCCGCATCATGCACCATCAGATCGAGGAAAACCGAGACATCCTGCCCGCGGCCAGACGAGGGCCCCAAACGGTGGGCCACGATGCGCCGCGGACGCGCCGCATGCGCACTGAGCAGGCCCAGCCCCTGAAGCACCAGGCGTTCTTGATGGCCGCAGGCCAGCACAGCGTTGGCCGCCTGCGCCGCCGCGACCAAAGCCGCCCCATCGGTCCGATTGGTCGCTAGCGGTTTTTCGACATAAACTGCTTTGCCCAAGACGAGCGCCGCGCGCGCTTGTTGGGCATGGGCGCTGGCCGCCGTGGCGATGCTGACGCCGTCTAGCCTTTCCAGGAAAGCCTCGAAATCGGTGAAGGCCGCAACGCCGTGGCGCGCCGCCAGGGCCTGCGCACGATCGGCATCGCGATCAAAGACGCCGGCAAGCGACACGCGCACATCCGCCGCGAGCTTGGCACTGTGCAGCGCCCCAAAAACGCCGGCCCCCGCCACTCCAATGTTGAAAGCTGCGCGCCTCATGCTCCCTCCGCTGGGGCCGCCAACAGCGCGCACCGACACCATCGCGCGTAAAATGGTGGAGCCAAGCGGGATCGAACCGCTGACCTCCTGCATGCCATGCAGGCGCTCTCCCAGCTGAGCTATGGCCCCATCGACGCGAAGGGGCGGAACCTAATCCCCGCCCCCGCGCTAATCAAGCGTGCTTCGCACTTTATCTTGCGGGTTAGCCGTTGAAAAGCGATCCAACACGCGCTATTCGCGCCAAACTCCTGGTCCGCTGAGCAATGCTCACGCAACAGGGTGACCAAGCCGCCTTCACGATCCCTTCTGTCCAGCCTAAAGGTTGGCTGCAATGGGCGCACGGGAACGAAAAATGGAATTATTGCCTTGCTTTGAAAATGGCGCGAGGAGCTAGTTTTTCTGGAGACCGCCAAACTGGAGGCACTAACTTCTTGCCTAAATTTGAATTTATCAGTTGAGCGTTCGCTATTTGCACGCAAACACCTTTGTGATATTTACCATGCGCCAATTAAGTGCTGAAAATATAGATGTTGGATGCAAATTTATGAAACGGCGGAGGGTAAAATTATGATCGCGCGAAAGTCTATCTTTTTTTTCTTTTCATTGCAATCTCCTTTTATCTGTCAACCAACACGTTTGCTCAACAGACCCCTCCGGTGGACGTGCCTCCCCTTGAAATGCCGCCTATAGGCACGGCCACAGATCTGGTGTTCATGCCGATTGACCGGATCGGTGACCACGACGTCAGCATCAAGGTGAGTGTAGGGCCCCCCTAACTATGTCTCGATTAATCACCATTGTTCTGCTGACGGCCCTTCTGCCATGCATGCATGGATGCGACAATCAGAAGCACGAAGCCGACATCTCACCCACGGAAAAGGCTCCATTAGCTGCAGACATTGACACGATGCCAGTGGGCACCAAAATCAGACAGCTCGAGACAGATGTGGAATAGGTACTATCGCACCCCGAAGCGCTTGCGCCAATGGAGCCGCTGAAGGTGGCGAGCCTTCCATTCTACAAGTACCTCACACTTGTGGCCATCACTGGCCGCTTTTACAACCTGAATGGGTGCCTTGTGTTTCTCGAGGGCGCAGGTCGTGGAGGCAAGCAAGAGCTTTACCTCCCCGTCTTTGTGGGCCCTGTTCGGGTAAATGTGCAGGATAACCCGTCTGTATCGATGCCCAGCTGGAAAGTGTTGAACGGCGGGCGTGTGAAGGCGGCGCGGCCAATCAAGCTTGGGGAGTATGTAACTTTAGGGGGCAGCTTGAGTAATTTAGATAATCCATCAACTCTGCCGCTCGTGAGCACGGTATCCGCCAAATGCGCCTACCCGGTGCTTTTCATTGGCGGAGGCATAATTATCCAAAATCCGATTTTGACAGGAAAGACTACTCCTCCCGCCCCGCCTGCGGGCGGCCTGCCTAAAAACTGATGTCATTCTCTACGGCGGCGATCTTATTGATTCGTTTGTGAAATTCGAAACTGATTTCACTGGGCTCGACGCAACAATCATTTCGTTTAGCATATCTTCAGATACAAAGCTGCGCCTTTGCTTTTGTTGAGAATGCGTTGGCGGCCTGTCGAACTGAAGCGTAATTTCGTGATGCGTAAGCGACGCTCCTCGAGCGCGCCGTCAGATCACACTTCATCATCTTTTTTGCCATCGGCGACATCCTCGATGGCATCATCTTCGAAATCGGCGTCATCCTCGAAGAGCACGTCGTCGTCATCGCCGGCGGTGATATCCTCATCGACGAGATCGGGATCATCCTCGTTGAAGCCGGGCGGCAAGGCATCGGGCGAGAGGTTTTCAGCGCCTTCTTCCTCTTCCTCGCCAGTATCGACCGGATCATCCACCACGGCGTCAAGCTCCGGTGCTTCTTCCACCTCTTCTTCGTCTTCGGCTGCGGCCTCAGTCTCGGCCTCGGTATCGTCTTCGGCCTCCTCGGGGTCGGGCTTGAAGGCACTGACCCTGGCCCTGGCGCGCTTGGGCTTTAGCGTGTCGTCATCGGGATCGAACGCGGTGTGGCATTTCGCGCAAACAGCCGGGCGGCGGCCCAGATCGTAGAATTTTGCCCCGCAATGGGGGCAAATTTGCTTTTCGCCCAGTTCTGCCTTTGGCACCCAAAGCCCCGCATCATGTTGGAGTTTAAATCAGGGGGGCTCGCTTGCCACGCGCGCGGCGCGCTGTCAAAGCGTTCTCGCGGATTAGCCCGAATTGCGCGCGCAATCGCGATGCCGATGGCGGTAATCGTGAATAAGACGGGCGGACGCCCCAGGGGAGCCTTCATGCGCCTTTTCGCACGCGCCGGCGGGCCTTTGCGCGGCGCAATCCGGCCGCCCGGCGACAAATCGATTTCCCACCGGGCCTTGCTGTTTGGCGCGCTGGCGCGCGGCGAAACTGAGATCGAGGGCCTGCTCGAGGGGGCGGACGTGCTCGCCACGGCCAGGGCCCTGCGCGCGCTGGGGGCGGAGATTTCGGGCGGTGCAGGAAGGGTTTGGAAGGTGCGGGCACCCAAAACCTGGCGCAGCCCGCCTGAGCCCCTCGATTTCGGCAATTCCGGCACCGGCGCGCGGCTGACCATGGGGGCGGTGGCCGGCCGGCTTTGCACCGCGCGCTTCATCGGCGATGCCAGCCTGAGCACGCGGCCGATGGCGCGGGTGCTGGACCCCTTGGCCCGCATGGGCGCAAACACGCAGGCCGGCCCTGGCGGGCGCCTGCCGGTGATGATAAGCGGCACCGCCGCGCCCACACCCATAAAACACGAAAGCGCCATCGCGTCCGCCCAGGTGAAATCCGCCGTGTTGCTGTGCGGGCTCCATGGCGACGGCTGGAGTGAAGTGATCGAGCCGACCCCATCGCGCGATCACACCGAGCGCATGGTGCGGGCCTTTGGCGCGGAGGTGGAGACCGGGCCGAGTGGAGACGGGCGCTGGCGCGCCGCGCTGCACGGCCCCGCGCGCCTGCAGGGGCGCAGAATCACCGTGCCGGCCGATCCCTCCTCCGCGGCCTTCGCCGCCGCGGCGGCGGCGCTGGTGGAGGGCTCCGCGCTGACCCTGGAGCAGGTTTGCCTCAATCCGCAGCGTATCGGTTTTTTCCACGCCATGCAGGCCATGGGCGCGGATCTCTCGCTCGAAGCCCAGGGCGATACCGGCGGCGGCGAACCGATCGGCACCATTCACATCCGGGCTGGCGCGGGCCTTCGCGCCATCACGCCCGATCCGGCCGGTATCGCCGCTTTCATCGATGAAGTGCCTATCCTCAGCGTGCTGGCGGCCTTTGCCAGCGGCGAAACCCGCATCACCGGTGCCGGCGATTTGCGCCACAAGGAAAGCGATCGCATCGCCATGACCTTGGCGGGCCTGCGCGCCTGCGGCGTGGAGGCGCAAGAATTGCCCGATGGACTGCTCATTCAGGGCCAGGGCCCCAGGGGGGTGCGCGGCGGCGCGGAAATTCAAACCCACGGCGATCACCGCATCGCCATGAGCTTTCTGGTGCTGGGCTTGGCGGCGCAAGCCCCCGTGGAGGTGGATCAGGCGGACATGATCGCCACC
This sequence comes from Hyphomonadaceae bacterium, assembly GCA_021731965.1. Taxonomy (GTDB): domain Bacteria; phylum Pseudomonadota; class Alphaproteobacteria; order Caulobacterales; family Aquidulcibacteraceae. Next base: position 8,151 of record JAKFWI010000120.1, read on the forward strand.
AGCTTTCCCGATTTCGCTGGCTTCATGCAAAGCCTCGGGGCCGATATCGGGAGCGCCTAATCCAGGCTTTCCAAGAGATCGCACTGCGCCTGGCGCAGGCCCGTGTTTGGGCCAATCGTGCCAGCCAGGCGCTGATTGCCATCACCGCTCACCGTGAAAGCCGGCCAAAGGGGCCGCCCCGCGCCATTGGGATCGCCGCCGCGGGCGAATTGCGCCCAATAAGCTTGCATACTGGCGGACAGCGCGAAATCAGCGGATTGGAACGTGGGGGCAGCAATGGTGCCGAAAACATAGCCGATTTCAAGCCCATGAAAGGCACCTAGGCTTTGCAGCGCGGGCGGTGATCGATCGAATTCGTAAAGCCAGACATTGCTGCTGAACACGGAGGCTGCCCGCGCCGCCGCGCGCGCTTGGCAGGTAAAGGAAACATCCGTGAACAGGCGCTCAAAAGCCGGCAAGGCAGCGGCATCATTGGCCGCAGGATAAAGCGCGAACACGGCGGGCGCATCGGTGCCAAACAAGCTGACCAGCGCGGCATTATAGCTGGCTAGGCTGCTGGCCACCAAGGCTGTGGAGGCCCTGAACAAGCCCGCTTCATTGGAATTGCTGCCAATCAACAAGGGCGTGGCATTGTGATTGCCCGCTTCCAGCCGTGCCAGCGGGGCTTGGGGCAGGATCACGCCATCCACAATGGGGCCATAAAAATCTGCGCCGGATTGGAAAAACTCTCCGGTGGCGGGATTAAGCCGGCTATACAGCGTGGCTGGTGTCAAGGCCCGCAAGCAGGCCAGCACATCGGGAACGCCGCCGCAGCCAGCCAGGCCCGCGGCACGAACACCTTGGTTGGCCGCGCTTTCAGGCTGGGCCGGCGTCGTTTGGTTCAGCTGCTGCGAATTGGAAGTGCAATTGCCGCTTTGCATGATGGCGCGATCGAAGAGGCCAACCGCCGCCGGGCTGGCAATCAAATTGCACACATTCACCGCGCCCGCCGATTCCCCGAAAATGGTGACGAGATCGCGATTGCCACCAAAGCCGGCGATGTTGCTCTCCACCCAGCGCAGCGCCAGGATCTGATCGCGCAGGCCGTAATTGCCGGAGGCCCCCTGCGCGCTTTCGGCGCTGAGCAGCGGATGCGCCAGATAACCAAGCGGCCCAAGGCGGTAGTTCAGCGTCACCACCACCACATTTTCTTGCGCCGCCAGATCCGCGCCTTCAAACAAGGCTTGGGTGCCCGCGCCGGTGTTATTGCCCCCGCCATGGATCCACACCATCACGGGCAAGTTGGCAGCTGAACTGGAAGTGGGCGTCCAGACATTCAGGGTCAGGCAGTCTTCCGATAAAGAGGTGGTTAGCGATTGATCCTGGGCGAACACGTTGGCGATTTGGAAACAGTTGGGGCCAAAAGCCGTGGCCGCCGCCACGCCCGAAAACGCGGAAATCGGCTCGGGCGCACGCCAGC
>JAKFWI010000201.1 GCA_021731965.1 Hyphomonadaceae bacterium
GGGGAGGGCGGCTCCGGCGGGGCGGTGGCCATCGCCTCGGCCAATCGGGTGATCATGCTGGAGCATGCGGTGTATTCGGTGATCAGCCCCGAGGGAGCGGCCTCGATCCTCTGGCATGATAGCGCGCGGGCCAAGGATGCGGCCGTGGCCATGAAGATCACCGCCCAGGATTTGTTGGCCATGCGGGTGATCGATACCATCGTGCCCGAGCCGCTGGGCGGAGCACATCGGCGCCCACAAGCGGCCATCGCTGCGGTGGGCGAAGCGATTATCGAGGCGCTCGACGCGTTGAGCGCGCTCGACGGCGCGGGCCTCAAACGCCAACGGCGCGATCGCTTTTACGCCATCGGCCGCCAGGGGCTGAATTCCAACACCGGTGCATGAAACGAGCCTCACCCTAAGGCAAGGCACGCTGGACGGGATAGGGCTGCTGCAAGCCCTCCGCGCGCAGGCGGCGCAAGGAGGCCTTGGTCAGATCGGCCTTCAGCGCGGCCCAATCGCTGCTATTGCACCAGGCCCACACCGCGATCAGCACCGCGAATTCGGTATGGCCAGCCACGTCGACCATAAGCGGGGGATCGGCCAGCACCCGCTTATCGCTGGCGGCAACGGCGCGCAAAGCCTCGATGGCGCGGTCGAAATCATCCTCATGGGCGATGCGAAACTCCAAATCGACGCGTCGTTGCGAATAAAAGGACAGGTTGGAAACACGCCCGTTCAGCACCAAGCTGTTGGGCACCACGATCTTGATATTGTCGAAGCTGGCAAGCTCGGTGGTGAAGAGGGTCAAGCCCCGCACGATGCCTTTTTTGTCGCCCAGCTCGATGATGTCCCCCAGCCGATAGGGCCGCAGCAGCAAAATCACCACCCCCGCCGCGACGTTGGACAAAGTGCCCTGCAAAGCCAGCCCGATGGCCAACGTGGCCGCGCCCAACACCGCGACGATCGAGGCGGTCTGCACCCCCAATTGCTGCAGCGCCAGCATCATGGCGAAAAACAGCACGACATAGCGCGCTGTGGAGCTCAGCACGCTGATCACCGTGGCGTCCAGGCGCGGGGCCTTTTGGGCAGCGCGGTTGATCATCCGCCCGATGCGCCGCGCCAGCCAAAAGCCCACCCCCAGGATGGCCAAGGCCAGCGCAGTTTGCATCAATCGGTCGATCGCCCAATCGCCATAGCGCGCCCAAAGTGTTTCAGGCGAAAACGCGGAAAAACGCGTGAGCTGGGCGGGGAGAGGGATGTGCGGCATGGCGCGCCGGTGGGTAACGGGCCCGCCGCGCTGTGGCAAGCATCAGATCAAATACTTATGCGTTTGGCGGTGCGCTCGCTTCCTATCGGATTGGCTGGGAGGGGCGTCACGGCCCAGAAATGCGGTGCATGGCGCGGCCAATCCGCCAGCATGGCCGTGCCGATGGCGGAGCCCGTGGCGAGCGTATGGCGCGCAATCATGGCCCGCAGGCCCTCGGCGCCAGCGTCCGCGTGCAGCCGCTGCCAGGTGATCGAGCCGGGATTGGCCTGGCTCTCCAGGCGCGCGTTCGGATCGTAGAGATAGGCTTCGCCGCCCGTCATGCCCGCGCCGAAATTCTCGCCCACCGGGCCCAGGATCACCACGCTGCCTCCGGTCATATACTCGCAGCCATTGGCCCCGCAGCCTTCGATCACCGCGCGCGCGCCGGAATTGCGCACCGCGAAGCGCTCCCCTGCCAAGCCGGCCGCGTACAGCTCACCGCTGGTGGCCCCGTAGAGGCAGGTATTGCCGATAATGGCGTTGGGCCGGCCCAGAAAGCCGGCATTGGCCGGCGGGCGCAGCGTGATCTGCCCCCCGGACAAGCCCTTGCCGACATAATCATTGGCATCCCCCTCCACGTGGATGGCGATGCCTTGCACCAAAAACGCCCCCAGGCTTTGCCCGCACGAACCCGTAAGCCGTATCTGCAGGCAGCCCTCCGGCAAAGCCTTCATGCCAAAGCGCCGCACCACATGCGCAGAGGCGCGCGTGCCGATGGCGCGCTGGGTATTGCGCACCGCGTAATCGAGTTGGCGCTTCTCGCCGTTTTGGAAGAACGCTTCGGCGTTGCGCAGCATGTCTTCATCGAGGGAGGGTGCCGGCTCGTTGCGCGCTTCGCGGGTGCAGTATGGCGCGAAAGGGCTATCGACGCGCACCAGCAGGGGATTGAGATCGATGTCTTCGAGATGATCCGCGCCTCGGCTGATTTGGGTGATGAGATCGGTGCGCCCGATCAGCTCATCCAGGCGGCGAAAGCCCAGCAAAGCCAACAGCTCACGCACCTCCTGGGCGATGAAGGTCATGAGATGCACGACCTTATCCGGTGTGCCGGTGAATTTGGCGCGCAAGGCTTCGTCCTGCGTACACACGCCAACGGGGCAGGTGTTGGAATGGCATTGGCGCACCATCAGGCAGCCCATGGCGATCAAGGCGGCGGTGCCGATGCCAAATTCCTCTGCCCCCAAAATGGCCGCCACCACGATGTCGCGCCCGGTGCGCAAGCCGCCATCGGTGCGCAGCCGCACCCGGTGGCGCAGATTGTTGAGCATCAGCACCTGGTGCGTCTCGGCCAGGCCCATTTCCCAAGGTATGCCGGCGAATTTGATCGAGGTCAGCGGGCTGGCACCCGTGCCCCCGACATGGCCGGAGACGAGGATGGTATCGGCCCCGGCTTTGGCGACGCCCGCCGCCACCGCGCCAATGCCCGATTGCGCCACCAGCTTGACGCATACCGTGGCGATGGGATTGATCTGTTTGAGATCGTAGATCAGCTGCGCCAGATCTTCGATGGAATAGATGTCATGGTGCGGCGGCGGGGAGATCAGCGTGATCCCTGCATTGGCGTGACGCAGGCGCGCAATCAATTGCGTGACCTTGAAGGCTGGCAATTGCCCGCCTTCGCCGGGCTTGGCCCCCTGCGCCACCTTGATTTCAATCTCTTGGCAATGGGTCAGATACTCCGCGGTGACGCCAAAGCGCCCGGAGGCCACCTGCTTGATGGCCGAATTCTCGTCATCGCCATTGGGCCGGCGCCTGTAGCGCGCGGGGTCTTCCCCGCCTTCTCCCGAGACTGAGCGGGCACCGATGCGATTCATGGCGATGTTGAGCGCGCCGTGCGCCTCCGGGGAAAGGGCACCAAGGCTCATGCCCGGCGTGACGAAGCGTTTGCGGATGCCGTTGACGCCCTCCACCTCGTGCAAGGGTATGGCGCCGCCGGCAGGCTCTTGCACTTCCAGCAGATCGCGCAGCTGGATCGGCTCGGGGATGCGCCGCTGGCGCACGAAACCCGCATAGGTCTTGTAGGCTTCATAATCGCCGGTATCGCAGGCCGTTTGCAAAGCGCGAATGAGATCGGCCTCGAAGGCGTGGCGCTCACTCTTGGCACGCTGGCGATAAAAGCCGCCGATCGGCAATTTGGTCTCGTGCTGGGCATAAACGCCTGCGTGGCGTGCACAGGCGATTTTGGCGATGCCCGAGAGGCCGATGCCGGAAATCCGGCTTTGCAGCCCGGGGAAGAATTCATCCACCAAGGCGCGCGACAAGCCGATGGCCTCGAAATTCATGCCCCCGCGATAGCTGGAAATCACCGCTATGCCCATTTTGGAGAGGATTTTCAGCAGGCCCGCCTCCAAAGCGGCCTTGTAGCGCGCGATGGCGTTCCGTGCAGTCAGCGCCCCGGCCCGTCCGCGCTGGCACCGATCGGCCGCGCTCTCGAACGCCAGATAGGGATTGACGGTGGTGGCACCCACACCAATCAGCACCGCCAGATAATGCGCATCCAGGCATTCGCTGCTGCGCACGCTGATCGAGCAGAAGGAGCGCAAGCCCTTCGCCACCAGATGCGCGTGCACGCCGCCGGTGCACAAGATCATCGGGCAGGCGATGCGCTGCGCGCTTTGGGCCTCGTCGGTCAGCACGATATGCGAGCGCTGATCGCGCACGGCGGCTTCAGCCTCGGCGCGGATGCGATTGACCGCTTCGCGCAGCAGGTCGGCGGCGGTTTCGCCGAGTTTTGGCGCAGGGAAGGTGCAATCGATGCACACTACCGCCTCACCAAGCTCCGTCAGCAAACGCGCGAACATGCCATTGCTCAACACTGGGCTCGATAACACAAACACATCGGTTTGGGCCTCGTCCTGCGCCAGGATATTACCCAGGTTTTTGAAGCGCGTGGCCAGGCTCATCACCCGATCCTCCCGCAGGGGATCGATGGGCGGATTGGTTACTTGGCTGAAGCTTTGCCGAAAGTAATGCGAGAGCGGGCGATCCATCTGCGAGAGCACGGCCAGCGGCGCATCATCGCCCATGGAGCCGATCGCCTCCTTGCCATCTTCCATCATCGGCGCGAGCACGAGATCGAGATCCTCTTGGCTCCAGCCCGCCGCGCCCTGCTGGCGCAGTAAATCTTGCGCGTTCACGAACAAGCGTGGCTCTGGGCCCATCAGCTTGGCATCGAGATCGATGACATTTTCCAGCCAGGCCCCGTAAGGGTGCTGGGCGGCCAGCTCATCGATCAGCGCCCCATGGCGCAGCAGCTTGCCCTCGAGGATATCCACGGCGATCATCTCGCCGGCGCCGAGCCGCCCGCGCTCCAGCACCCGGCTGTCATCGAGGCAGATCATGCCGGTCTCCGAGCCCGCCACCAACAGGCCATCATCGGTCAAGGCGTAACGCAGCGGGCGTAGGCCGTTGCGATCCATGCCGGCAGCGACCCAGCGGCCATCGAACATCGCCAGCGCCGCCGGCCCGTCCCACGGCTCCATCACGGCATTGCAATAGGCGTAGAGCGCGCGGTGCGAGGGGCGCATGGTTTTGGACTTGGCCCAGGCTTCGGGGATGAGCAGGGATTTAGCCATTGGCGCGCTGCGCCCGGCCCGCACCAGCACTTCAAAGACGTTATCAAGCGCCGCCGAATCGGAGGCCCCCGGTTGGATGACTGGCTTTACGTCAAGATCAGCCGCGCCAAACGCATGCGAAGTCATGCGAATTTCGTGGCTTTTCATCCAATTGACATTGCCCTTCAGCGTATTGATCTCGCCATTGTGGCAGAGCATCCGAAAAGGCTGCGCCAATCGCCAAGTTGGGAAGGTATTGGTGGAATACCGCTGATGATATAGGGCCACCGCCGAAACAAAGTGCTCATTGCACAGATCAGGGTAAAATACATCGATCTGCTGGGCCAGGAACATGCCCTTATAAACCAGCGTGCGCGCGCTCAGAGAGCAGACATACAATTCAGTGACATTAGCCGCCAGCGCCCGCTTTTCAATGCGGCGCCGGCAAAGATAGAGCGCGCGCTCCACCGTTTCTTGATCCCGCTCCTGCGGGTCATAAAACAATACCTGCTCGATTTCGGGGCGCGTGGCATTGGCCTTGTCCCCGATCGCGCCGATATTGATGGGGGTTTGGCGCCAGCCAAAAAAACCAAATCCACCACGGACGATCTCGCTTTCCACAATCACGCGTGCGCGCTCCAGCGCCGCAAAATCATTGCGGGGCAAGAAAAGCTGGCCCACAAAGATTGGGCGCTCACCGGGCTTTTGGCCGGTGCGTTCCACGATTTCGCGAAAAAACGCCTGCGGGGCCTCGATGAGAATCCCCGCGCCGTCCCCGGTCTTGCCATCCGCATCCACAGCCCCGCGGTGCCAGACCGATTTCAGCGCCTGCAAAGCCAGCGTCACCACCTCGCGGCGCGGCTTGCCATCGATCGCCGCCACCAGACCGACGCCGCAGGCGTCGCGCTCATGCTCGGCGCGGTAGAGCCCTTCGCGCTCGAGGCGTGCGCGCGCGCGGCGATAGCGCGCGATCTCTGCATCGGCTGCGGTCATTGCGCCGCCACGCGGGTGACCGCGGCTTGCTCAAGCAAATACCCATGGATGGCATCGGCGCAATCGCGCCCCTCGCACAAGGCCCAAACCACCAAAGACGCGCCGCGCACGATATCGCCCGCCGCGAACACGCCCGGCATAGAGGTTGCAAAGCGGGCGTCCACCCGCAGCGTGCCGCGCGCGGTCACGGCCAGATCGGGCAACGCCCACAAAGCCGGCAACGGCTCAGCTTCATAGCCCAGCGCGGCAATAACCAGATCAGCCGCCAGCGTGAAGCCGCTGCCGGGGATTTCTTGCGGTGCAGCGCGGCGGCCGCCGACGGCCGGGTGCGGCTGCATGCGCACCGCTTTCACGCCCGGGGTTTTGCCCTGGCGGATCGCCACCGGCGCGCCCAGCCACGCAAACCGCACACCTTCATCGTGCGCATACTGCACTTCGCGGCGCGAACCCGGCATGGCCTCGCGATCGCGGCGATAGAGGCATGTCACGCTTGCCGCGCCTTGCCGCACCGCGGTGCGCACGCAATCCATGGCCGTATCACCCCCGCCAATGACGAGCACTTGCCTGGCGCGCGCGGACTTGGCCTCGATGGAATCGCCCAGCGCCGCGCGGTTGGCCGCGATCAGGTAATCCAAAGCCGGCAGCGCCGCCTGGGCGTTGGGCACCTGCAGCGGCCGCGCCGCATACACCCCAGTGGCGATCAGCACCGCGTCATGGCGCGCCCGCAACTGGGCGAACGCCATGTGCTTTCCGATCTCGCAACCGAGCCGAAAGACGATGCCGCCCGCCTCCAGCCGGCGAACCCGGCGCGCCACCACGGGCTTTTCCAGCTTGAAGCTGGGAATGCCATAAACCAGCAGGCCCCCGGCGCGGTCATAACGATCATAGACCATTACTTCATAGCCGCGCTCGCGCAGGCTTTCGGCGGCCGCGAGGCCCGCGGGGCCGGCCCCGATCACGCCCACGCTTTGGCCGCGCGCAGCTCCGGGAATGAGGGGTGCCACCCAATCGCGATCCCATGCGGTTTCTGTGAGGTGTTTTTCGATTGCGCCGATGGTCACGCCGCCATGGCCCGCCTTCTCGATCACGCAATCGCCTTCGCACAGGCGATCTTGTGGGCAGATGCGCCCGCAAATCTCCGGCATGGAATTTGTGCTGGCGGCGAGCCGATAGGCCTCTTCCAGCCGGCCTTGGGCGGTCAAACGCAGCCAATCGGGGATGGAATTGTGCAAAGGGCAGGCGTTTTGGCAAAACGGCACGCCGCATTGCGCGCAGCGGCTGGCTTGCTGCTCCGCGGCGTTCGCCTTGAAGGCCAAGTGGATTTCCGCGAAATCGCCCAGGCGCGCGCTGGCCGCCCGGATGGCCGGCGCGGCGGCGTTTCGCACCACGAATTGGTTCATCGGGTCGGTCATGGGCAAAGCCAGCGAAAGAGGGGGCCAGACAGGTCTGCGCGCAAACGTCCGATCAAGAAAATATTCCCTGATTATGCATGAAAAGACCTTGGGTTAGAAATAAATAATCTCTGATGCCTGGGTGCGCGGAATTTTCACCCACTGCCTGGGCATTAGCTGTGGTAGGCGGCTTCGCCGTGCTCAGCATAATCCACCCCCTCGGCCTCGATCTCCCGACTGACGCGCCCGCCGGTCAATGCGCGAGCGATGCCCCAGACGATGCCGCTGCCGATGGCGGACCAGGTGATCGTTACCAACACCGCCTGCGCCTGCGCCCATAATTGCGGACCCATGCCCGCATAGCTGAAGCCGCCGGCCGCATAATCATACACGCCCGTACCACCCAAAGCGGGCGCGACCGCCACCGCCGTGCCCAGCGCACCGACCACGCCGCCTACCCCATGGATGCCAAACACATCGAGGCTATCGTCATAGCCCAGGGCATTTTTCAGAAAGGAACAGGCCAGCATGCAGATCGGCCCAGCGGCCAGGCCCAGCAGCAGCGCGCCCACCGGCCCGGCATAGCCCGCCGCTGGCGTCACCGCGACCAGCCCGGCCACCGCGCCAGAAGCGAGGCCCAGCAGGCTTGGCTTGCCCTTGGTCAGCCATTCCAGCAGCATCCAACTCAAGGCCCCGCCCGCGGGCGCGACCAAAGTGTTGAGCAAGGCCAGCGCCGCCCCGGCATTGGCCTCCAGATTAGAGCCGGCATTGAAGCCAATCCAGCCCACCCATAACAGCCCCGCGCCCAGCAAAGTGAGGGCGAGATTGTGGGGCGGCATCGGCTCGCGCCGGTAGCGCGTGCGCGGCCCCAGAATCAGCGCGCCCACCAGGGCCGCGACGCCCGAATTGATATGCACCACCGTGCCGCCTGCGAAATCGAGCGCGCCGAAATTCCAGATCAGCCCCGCGCTGGCGGTCAGGGCTTTGGCCTGGGCGGGGTCGGCGGCCATGCTCGGCCCGCCCCACCACCACACCATGTGCGCGATCGGATAGTAAACCAGCAGCGGCCACAGAATGGCGAAGATGACCACCGCGCCAAAGCGTACCCGCTCCGCCACCCCGCCCAGCACCAACGCGGCCGTGATGCAGGCGAAGGTCATTTGGAAGGCGACAAACACCAATTCGGGGATGCTCACGCCCCGCGTGAAAGTTTCCACGACCGAGAGCGGCGTTACGTTTTGCAAAAATGCCTTGCTGAGGCCGCCAATCCAGCGATTGGCCGCCCCGCCATCGGTGAACGCCAAGCTATAGCCGATGAGCAGCCAGATCACCATGCCGATGGCCGTCACCACGAAAATCTGGCTGAGCGTAGAGACCAAATTTTTGGCGCGGACCAGCCCGCCGTAAAACAGCGCCAAGCCCGGCAACAGCATGGCCAGCACCAAAACCGTGGAAATCAGCATCCAGGCCACATCGCCTTGGTTCGGCGCAGCCAGCGCTGTCTGTGCGCCAGCGGGGCCCGCCCAGGCGCACATCAATCCTGCTGCCATGCCCATGCGTAGGCTTACCTGCTTCCAGCCCCAAATCAAAGCCGCCATCGCGCGCCCTCCGCACCGCAAACCGTGAAACTTCAGCGAGGATGACGAGCCACGACGCGGGGTGCAAGCCAAATATTGCACCGCAGCATTGCGCCGCGCCGCGGCGCAAGGAGGCGCCTAGCTGGTTTGCGCGGCTGAGTTGGGGCAGCGCGGCGTCATTCCACCAAGAACGGATCGACTGGCGCGCGCATGGCCTCATCACTGGCCAAAGTGGGCTTGAGCGCAACGCGCAGGACCAAGAGCCCAGCCAGCGCCGCCAGGATCGAGCCGGTGAACACCCCCAGCCGCGTTTCGGTCAGCAAATGCGGATCGGTGAAGGCCAGCGCGCCAACAAACAGGCTCATCGTGAAGCCGATGCCAGCGATCAGGCCGACGCCGCACATGGCCGCGAAGGGGGCGGGCAATCGCGTGCGGAGCGCCATCGCCGCCAAGCAGGTCGCCGCGACGATGCCCAAAGGCTTGCCCAGCAACAGGCCCAAGGCGATACCCAGCGGCACGCGATCGGCCAGCGCATCGGGGGCGAGGCCGGCGAAGGATACCCCCGCATTGGCCAAAGCGAAAATTGGCATGATCACGAACATCACCCATTCGCGCAGCTTGTGCTCGAGCCGGAGCAAAGGCGGCTCCGCCATGGCGCGCGTGGCCTGGATACGGTAGGGGATGGCGAAGGCCAGCGCCACGCCGGCCACCGTGGCGTGCACCCCCGATTCGTGCATGCACAGCCATAGTGGCAGAGCCAACAGCGAATAGGGCCAGATCTTGGCGATGCCAAGCGGTTCATCAG
>JAKFWI010000244.1 GCA_021731965.1 Hyphomonadaceae bacterium
GGCCCGCCCCGCCCAGCGCCAGCGCCAGCCCGGCTTCGTGCTCCCCCTGGCTCGGCAAACGCGGGGCAGCGCCCGCCGCGGCCAGCGCAGCCGCAAAGCGCTGCGCCCCGATCCGCTCCAGCGTGGCCACTGCTGGAAGATTCAGCGATTGGCGCAAAGCGTCGTCCAGCCGCACATCGCCGTGATATTTGCGATCAAAGTTTTCGGGCAGATAGCCGTCAAAGCGGCGCGGCGCATCATCGACCAGCGTTTCCGGGGCCACCGTGCCATCATCAAAGGCAATGCCATAGATGAAAGGCTTGAGGGCCGATCCTGGTGAGCGCACCGCTTTGGTCATGTCGATCCAGCCGCCGGCGCGATCCTCCCCCGCCCCCGAGACCGCCGCCCGGATGGCCCGCTTATCGATCTCCACGGCCACCAGGGCTGCGGTGACCTCCCCGCCTAAGGCTTGTGCGTGGCGGCGCACCAGGGCCTCCAGCGCGGCCTGCAAACGCGCGTCGAGGCTAGAGCGCAGCGCGCTGGCCCCCGGGTGCGCGCGGGCGATGGCCCGCGCCGCCAGGCTGGCCCGCGCCGGGAAGGCTGCGCGGCCGATGATCGGTGCTTCCATGGCTTCGCGCAAAGCCCGCGCATCAAGAAAGCCAGCCTTGGCCAACTTGCGCAGCACGCCATCGCGCGCGGCCTTGGCGATGGCGGGTCGCCGATCGGGCCTGCGACCTTCCGGGGCCTGCGGCAAAGCGATCAGCAGCGCCATTTCAGCGTCCGACAGCCCCTGGGGATCGCGCTGAAAATAACCACGGCTCGCCGCGCGCACGCCTTCCAGATTGCCGCCATAGGGCGTCATGGTCAGATACGCCGCGAGGATTTCGCGTTTGCTGAGGCGGCGCTCGATCTGCAGCGCGCGCACCATCTCGACCAGCTTGGAGGCGATGGTGCGCGGGCGGGGCTCCAGCAGACGCGCCAATTGCATGGTGATGGTGCTGGCCCCCGAGGCAGCCTCCCCGCGGCGCACAAAGGAACCAATCGCCCGCATCACTGCCACGGGATCAACGCCAGGATGCCCGTAAAAGCGCGAATCCTCCACCGCCACCAGGCGGCGCAAGAATTCCGGATCGGTTTCGTCGAGATCCGCCGCCAGGCGCCATTTGCCGGTGGGTGTCAGGAAGGCGCTGAGCCAGACGCCGTCTTTGTCCGTCACCACCGGCGAAACCACGCGCGCGCGCTCCAGCGGCGGGGCGAACACTTGGTCTGCCAAAAACAGCGCAAACAAGCCGCTGGCCAGCCCAGCGCACCAGCGCTGCAAGGTTCGGCCTGGCACGAAGCCCAGCCTGCGGCCCCGGCGGCGCGGCGGCCCGCGCAGCACGCGCGCGAGCGTCAGCTGCCAGGGCATCGCCCGGCCAAACCGATCGATCCGATCCCCGCTTGTCCGCGCATGCGTCAGCGACCCTGCGGCGTGATCACGATCCGCGCCGGGGCACTGCGGCCAAACACTTCCGGCCGGTACATGTCCTCGATCTGCGCACCCGGCAGCGCATAGCTGCCCGGCGTCACGGCACGGGCTATATACGCGAAGGTGAAGGCACCGCGCAGATCCGCCGCGGCGATGAAGCGATCATCGCGCGCCTCTGCCACCTTAGGCACGGTAATCTCTCCGACCCAGCCGAACGCGCCGCTACGATCCGAGCCATCCCAAGCATTGGTGGCGCGGCCATCCTCGGGGCGCAGCACGGTTTCGATCTCCAATCCGGCCGGCAGCAAATCCACGGCGATGGCCGGGTGCGTGCGCTCATCGAGGCTGACGCCCTTGAGCACCACAACCACGCGATCGCCCTGACCCAATCGGGCCCCTTTGGCTTCGGTTCCATCCATGCGGTACAGTGTTTTGCGCAAAGACATGCCGCGCTCCGTCGCGGGCGGGGGCGCGAGGGGTGCACCATTGAGCGCCAATGTCCGAAACACTTGGCCCTTGCCAACATTCTTGAAGGACTGGCCCACGGCATTGGCCCGCGTCATCAGTAGGAATCCGCTGCCCGCAGCCCCCCCATTGAGGCTGACCTGGACCGGCCCGGCGGCCTTCAGCATGCCATCGGCGGCCATCAGCAAAGCGGCTTGTTCCTGCGTGGTCAACTGATCGATGTCAGGGGTTTGGCGCTCGATCCGGCGCATCAGCCGGGCGGACATTTCCTGCTCCCCTGCCTCGGCGGCCAGCGCTCCCATCAATGCCACATCGCGCAATTCCGATTGGTAATAATCGGCATTGTTTTTGTAGCCCAAGGCCTTCTCGGCGGCGGTGAAGGCAGCGCGGGAGCGGGCCCGATCACCCAGATGCGCGAGCGCGGCCCCGATCTGAGCCTTGGCCACCGGGGACGGATCATTCTTCAGTTTGGCATCCGCGAAATAGCGCACTTGGCCGATATCGGCCTGGCCGGCTTTGGCCAACACATAAAGCGCATAGGCGGCCGCCCGGCTCTTCAGCAGATCTTTGCTGTCATCCGAGCCGCGCCATTCATACACCTCGAAATCATAGCCGACCGAGGCGAAATCATCGAGCCGGGCCACGGCGCGCAGCGCCTTATAGGCTTGCTGCAGCGGCGCATCCGGCACGATCAGCCCCGCCGCTTTGGCGCGGCGCAGGAAATCCACCGTATAGGCCCCCAGCCAAGGCGAGGCCGCCCCGTCGCCCGCCCGCCACAAGCCAAGCGCACCATCCGGGCCCTGGCGATCCAGGATGGCGTTAACCGCCTCTTGGATCCGCGCTTTGGTGGCCGGATCGGAGATCGTCAAACCCGCGGCCGCCACGCTTTGCGCCAGCAAAAGCGGCAAAGCCCGAGAGACCAATTGCTCGGTACAGCCATAAGGATAGCGATCGAGAGCGGCGATCAGCGTGACGGGATCAACGCCGCGCAAAGCCGAATACGAAATCACCGCTTGGGCAGATCCGGGCGCGAAAGGCTTGAACATCTCTTCGGTGGCGGCATAGACGCTGCCGGCCGCCTGCACCTGCGTATCGGTCAGGGTAAAGGGCAAAAACGGGGCTCGTGCTTCGATGGGATAGGAACGGGCCACCGAATAGCCGTTGGGGCCGGTCAGCTGCACGCGCACTTGGCCAATCCCAGTTTCTCCGGCTTTGATGGGCGTGCGCATGACGCGCTGTTCGCCCACGGCCAACTGCACGGTGATCGGCTCGGCTTGCAGGCTTGCGGCCCCTTCACCCGTAATGGTGGCAACATAGGCCCCTGCCGGCCCCTCCACGTTATCGAGCAACAAAGTGGCCTGGGCGTCATCGCCGGGGGCCAAAAAGCGTGGCAGCGTCAGATCGGCCACCACCGGATCACGCACCAACACGCTCGAGCTGGCTGAGCCAACGGCCGTGCGCGTCCAGGCCACCGCCATCAGCCGCACCGCGCCGTTGAGATCTGCTGGATCCAGCTTGATCACGCCGCGGCCTTGACGATCGAGCTGAACCAGGCCGGACCACAAAGCCACGGTCTTTTGCGGCACAACAGACAGGCCCTCCCCGCCGATCGCGTCACCGCCCTGGTTGGGACTGATCGGCGCGCCAAGATTGGGGTTGAGCAGCCGGCCATAATCGTCGCGCAGCTCCACGCCCAAGGCCTTGCGGCCGAAATAATGGGCGACTGGGTCGGGCGCGGCAAAGCGCGTCAGCTGCAAAATGCCCTCATCGACCGCCGAAACGGTGACGCGCACTTGCTCGCGCGCGCTGGCCCCCTTTACGGTGATGGGCAGCTCAAGCGCTTGCTGCGGGCGTACTTTCTTCAATTCCGGCGCGAGCGACACCTCCAGCGTGCGCGCGCTCATGTCCACCGGCACATAGACCAATCCAACCGCGCGACGCGGTACGGGGGCGGTCTTGGGATCGCGCGCGGTCACCACCGTGACCAGTACATAGGCGCCCGCCCCCCAGGACTCGTCGACCCGCACATCCACCTTGGTGGGCTTGTCCGAGACCTGCAGCGTGCGGCTGGACACCACCCGGTCCGTGGCCACGATGATTTGGGCCTGGCCCGGATAAGGCGATTTGATCTCCAAATGCGCGGTGCCGCCTGGGCCGATTTTGTCATTGGGGGCCGCCACGGCCACCACATCGGGCGTATCGCGATCCCCCGCGCCGCCGCCCCAGCCCACGCCAAAGCGATAGGAGCTGGCGACGCCGTCGGCGAGTGCTTCCAAGCGATAGGAGCCCGATTTCAGCGCCCCGATGGCAATGCCCGCCGGGCTGTCAGCGCCCACCTGCACCACGCCAGAGGCGCGCGGGATGTCGCGCCCGGTGCGCCGCCATTTCCACTGGCCATCCTGCAAATACCAATCATAGCCGTAATCTTCTTCGATCAGCCGCCAGGCGAGATCCCCTTGGGCGACACGTTTGCCCGCACGGTCCACCGCCACCACGTCAAACGCCAAGGGCGTGTTTTCCCCCGCGCTGCCACCTTCAAAGGTTGGCCGCAGGCCCAAATAACGGCGCGATAGCCGAACGGACAGGTCCATTTGCTCGCGCACGGCGCGCCCGCCTGGCTCCAGCACCGCGGCACTGACCAACGCGCGCAACGGCAGGCTGGTTTCCACCTCCGGCAAAGTCAGCACCAAAGCGGCCCTGCCCGCACCGTCCGTAACGGTGGGATCGAGCGTGATGGAGCGATCCTCGAAACTGTCCTCGGCCTTGCCGAAGCGGAATTTCGCGAAGTCCGGGAAGGGGTTGGGATCACGCACCAAGCGCGCTTCGCCTTGCACCGGCAGGCCCGCACCCACCGCGCCATAGAGGAAACTGGCGGTGATGGGGATGGTGCGCGCGCCTTCGCCCGTGAAGGGCTTGGCATCATCAGCGATCACCACCTTCAAGCGCTGCGGCACAAAATCTTCAACCGCGAAGGACATCTCCCCCGCCGGCTGCTCTTGCCCGTCCACCAGCAGCTTGACGGACCAGCTGCCGCGCGGGGCCCCGCGGTCAATCTCCAGGTTTTTGATCACCGCGCCGGCCTCTTTGGCCTCGGAAATGCGCAAGCGGCGCGCCTCGGTGCCATTCGGCCGCGTCAACACCAGCACACTTTTGCGGTTTTCCAGCGCCCGCCCAGCGGCATCGCGGATCATGCCCGACAGCCGCACGGTTTCGCCGGGGCGGTAAATCCCGCGATCGGTATACATAAAGGCGTCGATGGGCGGCGGCACGCTACGCCCCGCTACGTCCCGATCGCTCAGATCAAGCGGGCTGCGCTCCAGATCCAGCGCGGTGAAATCGCCTTCGCTGCCATAGGCCACGATATAGCGGGCCCGCTGGGCACCTTCCCCCGCGAACAGCGGCGCGGCAAAGCTGGCCCGGCCCTGCCCATTGGTCTTGGCACGGCCGAGTTCATCATTGTTTTGCGCCAGCACGGCCAAAGTCACGCCCGATTGGGGTTTGGCGCTTTCCAGCGAGCGCACCACGATGTCCATGCCCTGGCCGCCCTTGAAGGTTTGCAGAGCCAGATCGGTATAGAGGATCCAGCGATAGGCTGCGGCCGGGCGATCTTGCTCCCCACGCGCGCCGGCGCTGGGGGAAACATCCTCGATCTTGACGACATAGGCCCCCGGCTTAACGCGCTTCATCGCCGCACCGAGCGGGAACACGCTGGTGACGGTCTGATTGCGGCGGCCCTCTAAAGTGCCGGCCTTGCCGACATCGACATCGATCTTGCCTTCATAGACCTGCGCGCCCAGATCCTGGCCCGCATACTGGAAATCCCAATAGCTATAAGAGCCTTCGGGTACGGATTGCCCCTCCTCCAGCGCCTGGCGGGCAATGTTGCGATCGCTCACCCGCAGCACGGAAATCTTGAGCTTGGAGACGTTGACGGTTTCGATGCCCAAGCCATCCGCCTCGGAGCGCGGCAGGATCGTGCCCTGGCCGGCAAAGCCCACAAAGGTTGGCCGCTCCCCGAAGGAGAGTGTGAAGTTTTCGTCCGCTGCGAGGCTGGCACCGCCCGCGCCGGGCAAGCCGGCCCGCACGGTAATTTGCCGATCCGGCTCAAAGGGCAGGCCGCTGAGGCAAAGCAGCTTGCCGGCCACACTGGTTTCGGCACGTGCCGCGGGCTCAATGGTCAGATAATCCGCATAACGGACACTGCCATCGCCCACCAATTCCTGGGAAAACTCCAGGCAGGCTTTAGGGGCATCGCCCGAAGTATCGATGCGCGCCCGCAAAAAATCCATGCCCGAGGGGCTCAGCGCGCTTGCGCGGGGGGCCTTTTGCGCCCGCACGCTTTCCGCGCGCCCCTTTGAGCCCGGCCCCGCATTCAACTGCGCCAGCGTCACCCCGCCCCATAACCCAACCAGCAAGGAAACAGCGGCAGCGAGAATTGTCGAGCGTGCGATGGCCATGGCTTGGGCCCTCCCCAACCATTAGCCTTGCCCCAACATTAATATTACAGCAAGGATTGCCTACGTGCGTGCGCCATTCACACGTGAGCTTTGGTCACGCCTCGCCCGTGCCGCGCCCGAAAATCAGCGCTCGATCGGCGCGCCGGCACAGCCGCGCGACCACCGCCGGCGATAGCAGATCAAAGAATTGCTCGACGAAGCGATCGCGCTCGGCGTTGGCGTGCTCCGACAAGCGCAGCGCCAGCACCGTCACGCGCGCCAGCCGCGCGGACCAGCGCCGCCAGCGCACCTGGCCGGCATCGCGCAATAGGCGCTCGGCTATGTCCGCCTGCACCCGCACCTCCGCTTGCGGCGCGCGCGGCGTCAAGGCCCGGTGGTAAAGGATTGCCGCGCGCTGCGGATCAAAACGTGCTCCCTCGGCTTCGATCAGGGAGCCCAAAACATTGGTCATCAGCAGGCCAAACACGGCCGCCATGCGGGCCGTCCCGGTGCACCAGTCAAATTCGAGGGCTGCGCTCGGGCGCGGATAGGCCGCGATGATTTGCGCGCAGCGCGCGGCGGTTTCGGCGGCGCCGGTTTCGGGATGGGCTTCGTAGTATTCGCGCAACAGCCCCACCCCGGCTTCGAGCGCGATCGCCGGCGGGCGCCCTTCGCGCGCGGCCGTCGCAGCACTGCGTGCCAGCGCCGCCAACGCCGCGCTCTGTGCCGACTGCCCCGTTTGGTGCGCCACGTCCATCGCCAAGAACGCTCCCGTTCCCGCTTATCCTACGTCATCGCTTGTTAAGGAAGTCTAAGGGTCTGTGCGATTCGTTGGGCTGTGCACGCGAATAAACTCCGCCACGCAGCAGGCAAGATGAGCCTCCAGCGCGTCCGTGTCGGGGGCCGGCAAAGTCAGCATGGCCCGCAAATGCGCCTCCCCCTTCACCGCACCCAAAAAGCGCCAGCAGGCGCCAGGCGTATCAGCCGCGCTCAAAGACAAGCGTCCCATGGCCACCTGCGCCGCCAGATAGGCCTGCAAATGGCGCTGCATGCGCAGCACGGCCACCTCAAAAAACAACGCCGGGAGCTGTGGGGCCCGGGCCGATTCGCGATTGATCAAGCCGAGGATGGTGACAGCCCCCGGATCGGTGACCAAAGCCACAAAGCTGTGCGCGATGCGCATCAAGCCCTGCGCCAACCCCTCCCCCTCATGGGCGACGAACAGACCCTGGCCTAAAAAGCCTTCACACTTCGCCTCTACCGAGGCGGCGAACAGCGCGTCCTTATCCTTGAAGCGCGCGTAGAGCGTCATTTTAGAGACGCCGGCTCGCTCCGCGATGGCCTCCATGCTGGAGGCCTCAAAGCCGCGCTCCATGAACAAAGCCTTGGCGGCGTCCAGGATCAGCTGATCCTTTTCTGGGTTTCGCGGGCGCCCCCGCGGCCGGTGGATGGGCGAAATAGTCATTGCCTTACTATACTGTCTAGTATAAGAACGCGCTCAGCGCAAATTTGCTCGTCTCACCAGCGGACCATGCTTCATGTGGGAAGTCGCCTTAAAAATGCTGGTGGGGGACCGCGCCAAGTATTTCGCGCTGATCTTCGGCATCGCCTTCGCTACCTTGCTGATGTCTCAGCAGGTTTCCATTTTCATTAGCCTCATGACGCGCACCGCCAACCAGGTGCTGGATGTCCGCGAGGCGGATTTGTGGGTGATGGATCCGCGGGTGCGGTATGTCGATGAGGTGGAACCCTTGCCGGATTCGGCGCTGACGCAGGTGCGTTCGGTGCCGGGGGTCAAGTGGGCCGTGCCGCTTTATAAGGGCTTGGCAATTTTGCGCACCGGCGAGGGCGTGATCAATCAAGTCAGCTTGGTGGGCGTGGATGACGAATCCCTGATCGGTGCCCCGCGCGAATGGCTGGCCGGCGATCCTTCCGTGTTGCGCACGCCCGATTCCATCGTGTTGGATAAAGAGGGCGCGGGGCTGATTTGGCCGGGCGAGAATCCTCTCTCCAAGGTCGGCTTTCTGGCGGAGATCAACGATCGGCGCGTGCGCGTTGCCGGCATTGTCGATGCCTCGCCGCCTTTCATCACTTTCCCCATCGCCTATGTGAAATATACCGATGCGCTGCGGCTGACGCCCCCTACCCGGCGCAAGCTGTCCTTTGTGTTGGTGCGGGCCGCGCCCGGCCTCAGCCCCGAAGATTTGGCCCGCACCATCACCGCCGATACCGGTTTGCAGGCCCTGACCTGGAGCCAATTTGGCTGGCGCAGCGTGCTCTATTACCTGACGCGCACCGGCATTCCGGTGAATTTTGGCATCACGGTGATCCTGGGCTTCGTGGTGGGCGCGGCGATCACGGCGCAGACCTTCTATCTCTTCGTCATCGAAAACCTGCGCCAATTTGGGGCCTTGAAGGCTATCGGGGCCACCAATGTGCAGATCGCCGGCATGGTCATGCTCCAATCAGCGGTGGTCGGCGCGCTGGGGTATGCTTTGGGCATCGGGGCCTGCGCCATGTTTTTCGCCCTGGTGGGGGAGAATGCCGCGGCCCTGGAGGGCTTTTACCTGCGCTGGCAAGTGATTGCCGGCAGCGCTGTGGTGGTGACGCTCATCATCTTGGTTTCGGTGATTGGCAGCTTGCAAAAGGTTTTCCGTATCGATCCCGCCATCGTGTTCCGGGGTTAGCCGATGCCATTGGCCGTTGAAGCGCGCGATGTGGTGATGGAGTTCAAGTCGGAGGGCGTATCCACACGCGTTCTGCACGGCATCGATCTCGATATCGCTTTGGGCAAATTGACCATGCTGGTGGGCCCGTCGGGCTGCGGCAAAACCACTTTGCTCTCCATCCTTTCTGGCACGCTAAAACCCTCCGCCGGCACGGTGAACGTGCTGGATCAACAGATCACCAGCATGCGCGATGGGCAGAAGGTTCGCTTTCGCCGCGATCATATTGGCTTTATTTTTCAACAATATAATCTGCTGCCTGCACTGACCGCCGCCGAAAACGCCGCCATCCCTTTGGTCACCGCCGGCCAACCTCTGAAGATCGCGGCGGCGCGCGCGCTGGAGGTGCTCGAGGGGCTGGGCATGGGTCCCCACGCCCGCAAATTGCCGCGCCAGCTCTCCGGCGGCCAGCAGCAGCGCGTGGCCATCGCGCGCGCCATCGTGCACAAACCCTGCCTGGTGGTGTGCGATGAGCCCACCGCCGCTTTGGATG
>JAKFWI010000189.1 GCA_021731965.1 Hyphomonadaceae bacterium
GCGCCCGTGGGGGCCTATGACGCCTTGTTTAATTCTTATTATGTCAGCCTTGGCGCGCGCGAGCGGCGCGATGCGCGCGGCCTGCTGACGCGGCCAAGCTTGGCGCAGGTGCTGGTCTATCGCAGCGAAGTCGATTCGGTGATTGCGCGCTTGCTGGACGCGCCGCCAAGCGAAAGCGCCGACGTTCGCGATGTCATCGCATTGTCCATCCACCATGAACAACAGCATCAGGAATTGTTCCTCGCCGATATTTTGGCGCTGTTTGCCCTCAATCCCTTGCGACCGGCTTATCTGCCGGCCTCAGCCCAGCCTGTGCATGCCGCGCCGCGGCCGCCCCCGCGCCAGATCAACCATGCCGGCGGCCTGGTGCAGATCGGGGCCGGGCCCGACGGCTTTTCCTATGATTGCGAGCGGCCGCGCCACCGCGTCTTCATCGAGGCGTTTTCACTCGCCGATCAGCCCGTTTCCAACGGAGAATGGGCGCAATTCATCAAAGATGGCGGCTATGACAATCCGTTGCTTTGGCTTTCCGATGGCTGGGCCCGGCGAGAGCAAGCGGGCTGGCGCGCGCCAGCCTATTGGCACGA
The DNA here is from genome assembly GCA_021731965.1 of Hyphomonadaceae bacterium. GTDB lineage: Bacteria > Pseudomonadota > Alphaproteobacteria > Caulobacterales > Aquidulcibacteraceae. The sequence goes on from JAKFWI010000189.1 coordinate 588, forward strand.
TGATGGCAGCGAAATGTCCCTTTTGGGCGCGATTCAACGCGATCCCAACGCCCCGGTGCGCCATATCAGCTATTATGAGGCCGATGCCTTCGCCCGCTGGGCCAGCAAGCGCCTGCCCACTGAAGCCGAATTGGAAATCGCCTTGCCTGCCCTTTCCGAAACTGGCTTTGCACGGTTGGAAGATTTGGCCGCCCCCGCGCGGACCCAGGCCCTTTGGCACTGGACTTCAAGCGCCTTCGCGCCATATCCCGGCTTTCGCCCCGATCCGGGCCCAGCGGCTGAATACAATGGGAAATTCATGATCAACCAATTGGTTTTGCGCAATGGTTGCTTTGCCACACCAATCGGCCATTTGCGCGCCAGCTATCGCAATTTCTATTATCCCCACCAACGCTGGATGTTTTCCGGCCTGCGCCTGGCGGAGACCAGTTGATGAATGCCATGTCCCGGCAGCAGCCGAAGGCCAGCGATTTCCTGCAAGATGCCTTGACCGGCCTCTCTGGCGCGCAAAAAATTCTGCCGGCCAAGTATTTTTATGATGCGGCGGGTTCGGCGCTGTTCGAAGCGATCACCGCCTTGCCGGAATATTACCCCACCCGCATCGAGCTGGCGCTGCTGCGAGCCATCGGCCCGCAATTGCGCGCGGCCATTGGGCCCGATTCTCTCGTGGTGGAATTCGGCGCGGGCTCAGGCGAGAAGGCCGAGTTGCTATTGCGCGCCTTGGATCGACCCGCAGGCTATGTGGCCATCGAAATCTCCGCCTCGGCGCTGGATGGGGCGCTGCTGCGCCTGCGCGCGGCGTTTCCTGGCCTGCCTGTGTGCGCCATCGAGGGCGATTTTTCGGTGATGGCTGAATTGCCCCTGGGGCTAGTGCCAGGGCCGCGCTTGGGCTTTTTCCCGGGCTCGACCATCGGCAATCTGACGCCGCCGGAGGCCGAGCAGTTTTTGTGCGGCAAGCGCGCTATGCTCGGTGCCGATGGGGCCTTCTTGATCGGGCTCGATCTGGCCAAGGATCCGGCCATCCTCATCCCCGCTTATGATGACGCGCAGGGCGTCACCGCAGCGTTTAACCTCAACATGATCACGCGCTTGAATGCAGAATTGGGGGCGGGGCTGGATGAGGCTCTGTTCCGGCATGAGGCGCGTTGGAACAGCGCCGAAAGCCGCATCGAAATGCATTTGGTGGCCCGCGCGGCGCAAACCGCGCACATTGCCGGGCAGACTTTTTCCTTCCGCCCCGACGAAAGCATCCACACCGAAAACAGCTATAAATTCACCCCGGCAGCCTTTAAGGCGCTGGCGGCGCGCGCCGGCTGGCGCATCGAGGCTTGCTTTCGTGACCCGCAGGATTGGTTTGGCGTATTCCTGCTACGACCCGCCTGAGAGGATCAGAGCCCAAAGGCGACGAGCAAGGCCCCGGCCGCGGTGACGGGCATCAGCAAGGCCGTGAGCCCCGAAGCAAGGATGCGCGTATTGGCCTTGCGGCGCGCGCCAGGAGAAATGGCGAAACGCGCCACGACGAACAAAAAGGCCGCGATCAGCAAAAGCCCGGCGGCCCCCGGCCCGCCGCCCACAAAGGCCGCGCCAGCCGCCAAAGCGGCAAAACTTGCCGGGGCCAAATGCCCGCTTTCGATGAGGTTGCGCAGATAGCGATCGGCGCGACCATTATCCAGATCGCGCATGGCGATGGGCGCGGCCACAAAGCTGAAAAACGCGGACCAGCCCAAGGCCGCGCCAGCAAGCACCAAAGAAAGAGAGAGAAAAGCAGTTTGCATACGCCCTGCCTAACCCGATTCGCCGCCCAACGCCTCTTCGGCCAAATTCAACCGGCCAACTCGATCAGCACTTCGTTGCGCCGCAAAAAGGGCAGCGTCCAGGGCGGATGATAAAAGGCATAAATGGCAGGCCCGCTGGCCATCAGCTTTTGCGCGGCAAGATAAGCGCGCAATTCTTCGGTTTTGCGCTGCAAAACCTTTTCATTGGCCAGGCCAGAAAAGCGGATCGCGGCCAATCGGTGGCTGGCCACGGGGACTAAGCTGACGCGTGGATTATTGGGCTTGGGGATCGATTCGAGCGTGTATTTGGCTGGCATGATGAAGCGCACGCGCCAGCCATTTTCGCCTGCGGGCGCCTGCACGACCGGGGCCGTCATGGCGATGGATTGGCCGCCTTTGTCCTTGGCCTTGGGGGCCTGGATGACGGGGGCGGTCATCGCCACCTTGCTGTTATCCTGATTGTTCCCGAATATGTAATCGGCCAGCAGGCGAAAGCCCGCGTTGATCGCCTCTTCGCGCTCGCCCTCGACCTCCACTTGCGCGGCCAATTGCGGCGCATAGCTGCGCACCTCAATGGCCCCTGCCTTGGCGCTGACGGAATAACTCGGCTGTTCTATTGCCATGGCCACATTCCCAAACGCGATCAAGGCGATGAGTGCGCCCATCCACACAATGCAAGAAGCGAAGCCAAAGGATCGGGGCATTCATGCGCCTTTCGGTTGGAAAACAGAAAGGCCAAACGCATCATGCTGAGAAGCACCACTGGCCGCTTCCAGATATAACCGTCCAAGTTCCGGAAAGATCCGCCCCGGCGGCAAAGCAAAAGCATCGATGGCTTTGATCGGCGTGACTTCCATCAGGGTGCCGATGAGGGCCGCCTCGTCGGCGATGCCGAGCTCGCTGCGCTCGATCGGGCGGCGCACGAAGGGCACACCCATCTGGCCGCACAGCATTTCGCACAGATCAAGAGTGATGCCCTCCAGCGCGGCTTCGCTGGCCGGCGGGGTGATCACCGCCCCATCGCGCACGATGGCCAAGCAGGCCCCCAGCCCTTCAGCCACCCTGCCGGCGCTGTTCAGCAGGATCATTTCGCCAAAACCGCGCGCCCGCCCTTCGATCTTCGCCATGCGCGCCGCGAAATAATTGTTGCTGGTTTTGATCCGGCACGGCATGGCCGCATCATCGGCCCGCCGCCAGGAGCTGACCCCCAGCGCGATCGGCTCGGGCAGGCCGCGGGGCTGATGATATCCAGTAATCACCAGATCGGTGACATCGCCTTCTCCCCAATGCCCTTCCACCAGATACAAAGTGGTGCGCAGCCACATGTCGCGCCCTGGCTCCAGCAGGGCTTCCAGCAGCGCGAAACAGGCCGCCTCATAAGCCTGCAAGGACATGGTGAACGGCAAATGCAGCAACCGCGCGGAGCGCTGCAGCCGCGCAAAATGGTGCGCCAGCGCCACCAGCCCGAAACGGCCATCGCCTTGCCAATAGCCTTTGAGCCCCTCAAAGACATTCACGCCGCGCACCAAAGCCTCGCTGCTGACATGCAGCACGGCCTCTGAGGCGGGGCGCACCGCCCCACGGCAATAGATGTAAGCTGGCGATTGCAATTGCATGTTCAGCCCCTGTCTTGCGACAAATCCGGCCTGGCGCTGGCCCGCTGCTTCACGCTCTCGCTGCGCAATTGGCCGCAAGCAGCCAGGATATCGCGCCCGCGCGGCGTGCGGATCGGGCTGGAATAGCCGGCTTTGTTCAAATGCGCGGCGAAACGCTCGATGCCCTCCCAGTCCGAGCATTCATACGGCGCGCCGGGCCACGGATTGAACGGAATGAGATTGATCTTGGCTGGGATTTTGGCCAGCAAAGCCACCAGGGCCTTGGCCTCCGCCAGGCTGTCATTGACGCCCTTCAGCATCACATATTCAAACGTCACGCGCTTGGAATTGCCCAGGCCCGGATAGGCGCGAATGGAATCAAACAGCGCGGCCAGCGGATATTTCTTGTTCAGCGGCACCAGCACATCGCGCAGGGCATCATTGGTGGCGTGCAGGCTGATGGCCAGCATGGCCCCGGTGCGCGCGCCGAGTTCGGGGATAAGCGGGGCCACGCCGGCCGTGCTCACCGTGATGCGCCGGCGCGAAATGGCCAGGCCATCGCCATCGGAAATGATCTCAATGGCCTTGGTCACTTCATCAAGGTTGAACAGCGGCTCTCCCATGCCCATGAATACGAGATTGGTCAGCCGGCGATCGCCATCATTGAGGGGGCGCTCTGGCGTTGGCCATTCTTCCAGATCATCGCGCGCGATCAGCACTTGCGCCACGATTTCGGCCGCGCTGAGATTGCGCACCAGCTTTTGCGTGCCCGTATGGCAAAACTTGCACGTCAGCGTGCAGCCCACCTGGGAAGAAACGCACAAGGCACCAGAGCGCGCCACGTCTGGGATGAAAACCGTTTCCACTTCCGCACCGCTGCCGAGGCGGATCAGCCATTTGCGCGTGCCGTCATTGGAAACCTGGCGGGCGAGGATTTCCGGGCGCGCCAGGCTGAAGGCGCCGGCCAATTCGCCGCGCAGGACCTTGGCGATATTGGTCATCCCCGAAAAATCGCTTTGGCCGTAATGATAGGCCCAGCGGAAAATCTGCTCGGCGCGCATGCGTGCCGGCTTTTCGCCAAGGCCGAGCTGCGCCAGCGTTTGCACCAAATCCGCGCGCGAAAGGCCCGCCAAGGATGGTTTTGTGGGCGCGGGCACCAGCAAAACCGGCGCAATCAAAGTGTGCGAAGCCATGGCCAGTTGTGGCGCGTTTGCGGGCTGAACTCAACCGATCTCCACCAGCGGCGCGCCGAAATCACTCGCCCTCTTCCAGCAAACGCGCGCGGCTGCGATGACGCTCGAGCACGCGCACCACATCAATGCCATCGGCGAGCGCACGCGATCCGCCGCGTCAGGATTGTCGCGCGCGATGTGACACCAGATCGCAATCAAATCCCGCTCGGCTTGCGGCCGCAGCAGCGCCCGCGCACTCATTCCGATGCAAGAAGCGCCCAGGCCCGATCGCGAATGGTGGCCATATCAATCGGCTGCGCTTCGCCGCTGGCCAACCCCTCGATCAAAGCGGCGTGCACGTCTTCACGCTCCAAATCCGGCAGCTCCGCCACGATCTGCTCGATGGATAAACCGGCCTCCAGCAAATTGAGCACGTCGACCACGCGAATTCTCAAGCCCCGAATACAGGGGCGACCGCCCATTTTTCCAGGTTCCGAAGTGATACGCGCCAACTCATTCATCGGTTAGGACTATCACGAATTGCCGCCGCGCGCCATGCCGACCCGCTGATGCCCCTAAATCGCCTCATACAGCGCAGCGATCAGCCGCTGGGCGCGCGGATCGCCTTGCAGCTTATTGGACTGCCGGTTCATCACATAGGCGGCCGAGAGCTTTTGCGCTGGATCGGCCAGCCCCATGGAGCCGCCCCAGCCCGAATGGCCAAAGCCGGCGCGATTGAGGCCATAAACCCCGTACGCATTGCCGATCACCCCCGCGCCGAAGGCTTGCAGGCTCGGCAGCACCAGATCCGGCCCTTCAATGCGGATGCGCGTCAGCGCCGCGAAAGCGGACGGCCCCGTGATATCCTGGCCTTCGATTGTTCCGCCATCGGCATAGGCTTGGTAAAGGCGGGCCATTGCCAACGCCGTCCCATGGCCATTGGCCGAGGGGATTTCCACCTGGCGCCATTGCGCACCGCCGCGATCAGGCGCGGCCCAGCGCGTCAAAAAGGCGGCTCGCTTAATGGGCGTCAGCGGGCCCAGCTCGGGAAACTCCGTTGGGCGCTGGATTTCCGCCACGCGCGCGTGCTCCGAATCGGGCAGGCCAATGTGGAAATCAATGGCCAGCGGCGCGCAAATATCCTCCCGAAGGATGCTTCCCAGGGAGCGCGGCGAAACCCGCCGCACCAATTCCCCGGCGATATAGCCCCAAGTCAGCGGGTGATAGCCGCTAGCGCTGCCGGGTGGCCAAAGCGGCGCAAGAGCGGCCAGCGCCGCCGCCAAAGCGGGCGGATCGAGCCAAAGGGCCGGATCGATCGGCTCAAGAAATCCGCAAACGCCAGCTTGGTGCGAAAGCGCCTGCGCAACGCTGACGCCCTCCTTGCCGGCCCCCCATTGCGGCCAATACTGAGCCAGCAAGGCTTCGTAATCGATCAGGCCATGGCCCGCCAGCCGGGCCACGATCAGCGCCGCGATCGGCTTGGTCACGGAAAATACCGGAACGAGCGTATCAGCGGCCCACGCGCGGGTGCGGGCGCGATCGGCATGGCCGCCCCAAAGATTGCAAAGGATTTCGCCATCGCGCACCGCGGCAAAGGCCGCACCCAGCTCTTTGGCCTCCGCGAAATTCTGGGCAAAGGCAGCGCGCACGCCTTCAAAGCCTCGCGCGCAAAAGCCCTGCGGTGATGAAATAGGGTCAATCATGTCGCAGCCAAACGCCGAGGCTTGGGGATGTCAATGGCATTGTAGAGTCTGATCGTCAGGACACTTCCGACGGCCCGGTGGGGTGGCGCATGGACTGGTCGATCCGATCACATGCGCACCCGAAAAGGCACCGCGTCTTTCGATAAATTCACGTCAAAACATCTCATAACTGGGCTGGCTGGGGGCTTCGCTGCCCTTCCAGGCTTGGATCAAGCTATCAAGGCCAAGGATTCGCTCCACATCGGCAAGGCTCAATGCGCCCTGGGCCTCCGCCGCGAAGGCCGCGAGCCTGGCGAGCCGTTGGCTCAGCAGATCATGCACCTGCAGCGCCTGATCCACCGCGTCGCGCTCCTGCTTGTTCATTTCCTGGCCCGGCGGGCGCAGCGCGCAGCGCAGGCCCGGCTCCATGGCCTTGAGCAACAGGCCGGCAGCGCGCAATTGCTCCGCCAGAAACCGCGAAATATCGCTGATCGGGTGATCGGGTTCGCAACCTTCGGTTAATCGAATGGCCGGAGAAGTGGAAACCATGCGTTCTGTCCTTGCAACCTCGGGGCCGCCGACGGGCCTAAGCACCACCTTTGTGCTGCAAGGCTGCTACGAAATTGCAAACGATCCTGATATTTTACTCTCCACCGTGCTGGGCAGCTGCGTCGCGGCCTGCATCCGCGAGCCCGTGTCGGGCATTGGCGGCATGAATCACTTTCTGCTGCCGGAAGAAGCCGTAAAGGATGGTGCCGAGGCCAGCCTGCGTTACGGGGCCCATTCCATGGAAAGCCTGGTGAACGCGGTGGCCGCAGCCAGCGGCGTGAGCGATCGCCGCCGCCTGGAGGCCAAGGTGTTTGGCGGCGGGGCGGTGGTTTCGGGGCTTTCCGATATCGGCCAACGCAACGCCGTATTCGTGCGCACCTGGCTGGCCCGCGATGGGCTGCGCGTGGTGGCGGAGGATTTGGGCGGCAAAGAAGGGCGCAGGGTGCTGTTCCACCCCGCCAGCGGCCGAGCCTGGTGCAGACCGATCAGCAATGCGGATTCACGCCAAATTCAAGAGCAAGAGCGCGCGCCCATCCAGCGCGCCCCAGCCGCCAAACTGGAGATCGAACTTTTTTGAGAATGGGCCTTTAGGAAAGCATTAAACCGCATCACGCCACAACCAGAGATGGCTTATTGGCCGCTTCGCGGCGGTCTACGGGCGCGAGCCAAGCAAGCGCACCAGGAGAGCACGCAGGGATGCAAAGCGCGCAAACCCAATCTTATGCCTTGCCCACCGTGCTCGATGCCATCGGCGCGGTGGACGCAACCGAGCATTTGCTCGAAGCCTTACAGGCGGGCGCGGCTTTACAGCTGGATGCCAGCCAAGTGGTGCGCATCACCACGCCAGGCGTGCAGTTTCTCGTGGCGGTACGGGCCCAGGCCGAAGCCGCCGGCAGCCGTTTGGCGCTATTGGCCTCCCCCGCTCTGCTCGGCGCGCTTGAGCTGCTCGGGCTGACCCCGCTGTTTCAACCCCATTTTGAGGAAAGTGTGTGATGCCTCTTCGTGTGCTTGCCGTCGATGATAGCCGAACCATGTTGGACATGTTGCGCGCGGGGCTTGAGAGGGCCGGGTTCGAGGTGATCGAAGCCGAAGACGGGGTCCAGGGCCTGGCCAAACTGGCCGGCAATAGCGTGGATTGCATCATCACCGATGTGAACATGCCCAATATGGACGGGCTGGAATTCACCCGGCGCGTCCGCGCCGATACCAGCAGGCCCCAGCCACCCATCCTGATCCTCACCACCGAAACCAGCCGCGAAAAGCGCGATATCGGCCGTGCGGCGGGGGCAACAGGCTGGATCACCAAGCCCGTCGATGCCGAGCAGCTGGCACAAGTGGTCAAGCGGGTCTGCGGTTAGCCCCGGGCATGGAAAGCAGAGCGACATAGGGTTTCGCCGATGAGTGAGATTGAGCGGTTTAAACAAACCTTCTTTCAAGAATGCACCGAGCTGCTGGCCGACTTGGAGGAACGCTTTGGCGAAATCACCCAAGGCAGCGGAGGCATTGAGGCGGCGCAAGCGGTGTTCCGCGCCGTGCACTCCATCAAAGGCGGGGCCGGTGCCTTTGGCTTTGCCGATCTGGTCAGCTTCGCCCACGTGTTGGAGGCTTTGCTGGATGACATCCGCAACGGCAAAAAGCATTTCACCCCTGAAATCATTCTGATTTGCCTGCGCGCCTGCGATGCCTTGGCGGATTTGCTGGCCGGCGCACGCGACGGGGTCAATGCCATGTCCCCCGCAGTGGCGCAGGCCAAAGCCGCGCTCGAGGATTTGCAGGGCACCAAAGGCGCGAGCTTAGCCCCCGATTCCTTCGATGATCTGGATTTCCAGCCGGTTCAAGCGGCGATCGCAGAGCCGAATGCCACCGATCTGCCGCGCTGGTGGACGATCAGCTTTCGCCCGCTGGCGACCCTTTATCGGCGCGCCAACGAGCCGATCTTCGTTTTTCAAGAATTGGCCGAGCTCGGCAGGCTCAACGTGGCGTGCCACGTTTTGGATGCGCCGCCCTTGGCGCAATTCGATCCCCTGGATGTGCTGCTGCACTGGACGCTGCGCCTCGAGACGGTGGCCCAGCGCAGCCAGATCGAAGCGGCCTTTGAGTTTTGCGAAGGCGATTGCCTGCTGGAGATCGAGGCCCCGGAGGAGCCGGCCTCGATCGACGATTTCTCCCT
>JAKFWI010000145.1 GCA_021731965.1 Hyphomonadaceae bacterium
GCCCTCCCCTACCACCGCCGCCACCATGGGCACGGTCAGCGTCAGGCAGCGCTGGGTCGAGCGGGCAATAGCCTCCGCCTGGCCGCGCTCCTCCGCGCCGATGCCGGGATAAGCCCCTGCGGTATCCACCAGGGTAATCACCGGCAGGCGGAATCGCTCGGCCAGATCCATCAAACGCACAGCCTTGCGATAGCCCTCGGGGCGGGCCATGCCGAAATTGTGTTTGAGCCGTTCCTGGGTGGTGCGGCCCTTTTCGTGACCCAGGATCACCGCCTTGCGCCCCAAAAAACAGCCGACACCCCCTAAAATTGCGGCGTCTTCGCCAAAGCAGCGATCGCCGGACAGCTCGACGAAATCCTCGACCAAAGCCTCAAGGAAATCCTTGAAATGCGGGCGCTCGGGGTGGCGGGCCACCTGCTGCTTTTGCCAGGGATCGAGCTTTGCGTATAAATCCTCAAGGCTCTTTTGGCTTTTTACCTTGAGGCGGGAAATCTCCACGCTCATGGATTCCGGCCCGGAAGACTGCGCCAGCGCGGATAATTCCTCGATCTTGGCTTCTAGCTCCGCGACGGATTTTTCAAAGTCGAGATAGGTACGCAACGCTTTACTCAGCACCGGCGCGGGGCCCGCCCGCCAATTCAGGCTAAACCATGGCGGCGGATCGCCAAAACCGCAAGCGCCCACGTGCGCAAGATGGCACCGGCCCGCTTGAAACATTCCGGGAACCCGAATGTGACTGCGCTACGGCACTTGCCCTTTTCTCAGAAACGGAGTAAACATCTATTCCTGTTCTGTTAAGGATGCCATGATGAAGACGGGCGCGCTTATTGCTCTTTCCGCGGTGCTGGTTCTCGGTGCCTGCGTCAACGCGACACCTTACCAGCTGGCCGGGCGCGGCGGCGAGGGCTTTGTTGATCAGCAGTTGGAAGCGGGAAAATACCGGGTCACCTTCAAGGGAAACACCCTGGTTGAGCGCGCCACCGCAGAAAACTACGTGCTGTATCGCGCGGCGGAAGTGACGCTGGCGGCGGGCTTTGATCATTTCGTGCTCGCGGATCAGACCTCGGATGCGCTGAGCAGCTATTACTCCACGGGCTATAATAGCGGCTTTGGCGGCGGCGGCTTTGGCGGCGGCGGCTTTTTCTACGGCGGCGGCTTTGGTGGCTTCGGCGGCAGCGGCTTTGGCGGGATCACCACCACCAACACGCGTGAGCGCCAAGCCTATGTCGTGGGTGCGGTGATCCAAGCGGGCCGTGGCCCAAAGCCTGCCGATAACGCCAAGGCCTATGATGCACGCTCCGTAATCGAGAGCATCGGGCCGGCCTTGGTCCGCCCCAAGGCCAAGGGCTGATTTGGCGCAGACATCCCCCGCGCGGCGCAGTGGCGCTTGCGGGGGGCGTCAAGTCCGCTTAGGCGGTAGGCTCGCAGCGAAAGCAGAGCATGACCGCCAAAAGCCCAAAAGCCTTCTACACCCGCCTCGCAGCCGGAGCGCCCGCACCGGAAATGGAGCGCTCCTCCCGGCTTGAGCGGATGATCCATTTCGTGCCGCCGCATCTGGACAAGGTCCGGGCCAAGGTGGCCGATACGCTTGGCCAAGTCGATGTGCTGTTGGCCAATTTGGAAGATGCCATCCCGTTTGATCAAAAGGCGGCCGCCCGCGCGGGCGCGATCGCCATCGGCCGCGACAATGCCTTCGGCGAAACGGCATATTGGGTGCGCGTCAACGCCCTCAATTCGCCCTGGCATCTCGATGACCTGCTGGAAATCGTCCCGGCCTTGCGGGAGCGGCTCGATGTGCTGATGGCCCCCAAGATCGAGGGGCCGTGGGATATTCATTACCTTGATCAATTGCTGGCCTGCCTGGAAAGCAAGCACGCCATCAAGAAGCCAATACAATTGCATGCGATTTTGGAAACCGCCCAGGGCGTGGCCTTGGTCGAGGAAATCGCGGCGGCCTCTCCGCGCATGCAAGGCATCAGCCTCGGCCCCGCCGATCTGGCGGCTTCGCGCGGCATGAAGACCACCCGGGTCGGCGGGGGCCACCCCGATTACGCGGTGCTGGCCGATGGAGAGGGCGAAGCGCCAAGGGCCCGGGTGCAGCAGGATTTATGGCATTACACCTTGGCCAAGATGGTTGATGCCTGCATGGCCGCGGGCATCAAGGCCTTTTACGGCCCCTTTGGCGATATCGCCGATAGCGCCGCCTGCGAGCAGCAATTCAAAAACGCCTATCTGATGGGCTGCGCCGGGGCCTGGAGCCTGCACCCATCCCAGATCGAGATCGCCAAGCGCGTGTTCAGCCCCGATCCTGCTGAGGTGGCCATGGCCTTGCGCATCTTGGCCGCCATGCCCGATGGCGGCGGCGTGGCCATGCTTGACGGCAAAATGCAGGATGATGCCACCTGGAAGCAAGCCAAAGGCATCGTCGATCTCGCGCGCAAGGTGGCGGCGAAGGACCTGGCCATGGCTGCCCGCTACGGCTTTTGAGCGCCGCGCGCTTTATTTCTCAACCGCCCCATAGGTGAGACCAATCGTAGAGCCGCCATCCTTGGGGGTGATGGTCAAATTGAGCGTAGCGGCGTCTCCCGAGGTGGCGTTCAACACAATCGTGCCATTGGCCGCCCGATCGAGCACGGTGCGCATGGCGCGCTTCTTGATCACCTCGCGGTAAAAGGCCGCTACAGTGTCGGGCGGATCGCCGCTAAAGCCGACCAAGACACCCCCGCCCGCGGACCCTCCGCCCTCGCCCGTGATCACGTTTTCGAGCCGCAGGCCCGGATAAATCTCCACGAAGGGCGGCAAGTCTTGCGGGGCTTTGACATTCGCCCCGCTCTCAAACCGCGCGGCGCCATCGGCGGTTTCGAAGCGGGCGACGCCATCTTTGGCGGAAATCGTCACCTTGCCTTCTTCGCCTGTGGTCGGATCGCGGGTCGCGGCCGATTTGGGCTGCCCGCAGCCAACCAGGGCCAGCAAGCTTATCGCCAAAACCACGCTTGAAAACCGCATTGCCTTGCTCCGTAACGCTAGTCGCGCGCATGATTAGGCGCGGACTAGCTTGCCACGCCAACACGCGCACGCCAAGCCGAAGCGGGTAGCCCGCTTTCGATGTGACCTTACGATGTACTCGCCCCGCGCGGGCCTTGATTATCGCTGCGCGCCGGGCGAGGTAGCGGCGAAGATAGGAGAGTTCGCATGGCAGACGAATGGAACATGCCCGCCGGGCAATTGATGGCCGGCAAGCGCGGCCTGATCATGGGTGTGGCCAATGACAAATCCATCGCCTGGGGCATCGCCAAGCAATGCGCCTTGCAAGGCGCGGAGCTGGCCTTCACCTATCAGGGCGAGGCCCTGGAAAAGCGCATGCGGCCCTTGGCAGAAAGCGTCAACAGCGCGCATATTTTGCCGTGCGATGTCACCCGTGACGAAGACATCGACGCCGTGTTCGCAGCGCTCGGCAAGGCCTGGGGTCGGTTGGATTTCGTGGTCCATGCCATCGCCTTCTCGGACCGGAATGAGCTGAAAGGCTCCTTCACCGAAAACACCAGCCGGGCCAATTTCCTGACCACCATGGATATCAGCTGTTTTTCCTTGGTGGCTGTGGCCAAACGAGCGGCCCCCTTGATGCAGGCTGGCGGCTCGATCATCACCATGTCCTATCTGGGCGGCGAGCGGGTGTTGCCGAGTTATAATGTCATGGGCGTGGCCAAAGCGGCGCTCGAGGCCGCGACCCGTTATGTCGCGCGCGACCTCGGCCCACGGGGCATCAGGGTAAACGCCATTTCAGCCGGGCCGATGCGAACCTTGGCCATGGCGGGCATAGCCGGCGGGCGGGGCCTGCTTTCCACCGGGCGCGAATGGAGCCTCCTGAAGGAAGATACCAGCATGGAGGGCATTGCCGGGGCCGCCCTGTGGCTGGTTTCCGATCTTGGCCGCTCCACCACCGGGGAAGTCGTGCACGTGGATGCCGGCTTTCACGCTGTGGCCGTGCCCGATGGGTTGGAATAGGCTTCGCTTGCCCCGCCCGCGCCGCTTAGTCAGCAAAGCAGCACCCAATGAGCGGCGCAAGGCCATGGCGACGACGTTTAACGCGCTCAGCGTTGCGCCGATCGTCTCGGCTGTATTGCAGCCGGCGTTGACAAAACACGCGTTGGAAACAAGCGTGGTTTTGATTACGGCTGTGTTCTTTTTGACAATGCAAGCGATCCTACAGGTAGCTATATACGAGTGTGCCCCAACGGAGCGGCGCTCAAGTCGCGTTCACGGCGCTAGGACAACATCCCCGCCAAAGGGCGGATGATGAGCCAATAGATCGGCCAAATTTCTGCTTGGAAGGCGTTGATCGGCACCACGATCAGCCAATTCCACCACGTGTATTCGTAGTGATCGAAGAACGTCAGCTTGATGAACGTAGCGAGCGCGCCAAGCTGATAGAGGATGAAAGTGACGGCGGTCGTTTTGCTCATCGCCTACGTCTTCTTTGTCTTTGGCAGCGCTTTGACGGTCGCTGCGATTTCGCGAAGTCTTTTCTCGCCGCTGTCTTCGGCCTCGATTTTCATGCGCGCCTTATAAGCGCGCACCTGATCAGACGCCCATTTGTCGGCTGCCGTGCGACTGACTTTGCCGGTGTAAGCGGGGTCCTTAAGCGGCCGTCCATCCAGCTTCACAAGCTCGCGCATCTTTGAGACGAACTGCGCGAGTGTGGTCAATCGGCGTTGCTCCACTTGGCTCTCGAAGAACTCCAGCACTAGCGTCGTGATGTGGTTCAGCGCCTTGATCTCAGGCTCGTGCAGCAAATCCTTCGCGGTCTGCGCTTCTTTAACGGTGGGCACTTGCCCCTTGAAAGAAATCACGCCAGCGTTCGGTTTCGATGCATGGACACGATCTTTGATTAGCTCCGGCGCAGTCATGCCGAGAACAGCCCAATGCATGGTGTTCTGAATCTCAGCGAAAAACTGCACGCCTTGAGTTTCGCTCTTGGGGTCGTAATCGCTACAGAACTCCGCGAATTCCAATACCCGCATCCACATCCGCTTCTCTGAAGAGCGGATATCTCGGATGCGGTCCAGCAGTTCGGAGAAATAGTCTGGCTGCCCGCCACCAGGATTTTTCAAGCGCTCGTCGTCCATGACGAAGCCCTTGGTAAGATACTGGACGAGCTTGTCCGTCGCCCACTTGCGGAACAACGTACCGTTGCGCGCTTCGACGCGGTAACCCACTGAGATCAAGAAATCGAGGTTGTAGAGTTTCGTCGGGCGAGTCGAAGATATGTGCACCACATGCACATTTCCCTGCTCGCTTAGCTCTTCATCCGAAATGATCCGCTTGATGTGCTTGGAGACGACTGATCGGTCGATGCCGAATATATCCGCGATCTGCGATTGCGACGCCCAAAAGGTGTCGCCTTCAACCAGCAGTTCCACTTCAACACCGTTTTTCCCAATGTAGGGCAACAACCGAGAACCGGTGTCGAACGGCTCTGATTCCGCGAACTGGCCCGCGTCGGCATCCTTCGCGAGCGCATCCGCTTCGGACGGATCGGTTTGTGCAAACCGCGCCAGCGCCTCGTCTGCGTCCATGTCGAGCGCAAATGGCTCTTCATATTCACCGCGCTTTTTGCCGGTCATGCGATCAATGCCTTGTAGGTCAAACGGCCTTCGACCTGGGCGAGGAAATCGTTGACACGCTCGCCCGCCCCCATGTCGCGCCGATTCCATCGATAGCACATTTCGTTGAGGTAGGCGTCCATGTGCTTCCGCGAAATCCAGTGATGCGTGCCGTGGTATTGGCGTTTGAACAGCGACCAGAAGCCTTCGAGGCTGTTTGTATGGGTCGTTCCGTCAACGTAAGTAACTCGGTGATCGACATATCGGTGATCGTAATCGGCTTTGAGCGCGCGGTAGGCGCGCCATGCGTCGGTGTAGAGCGTCGCCCCTGGCTCGACGTTGGCGCGCACGCTGGCGTGGATCGTCGGGCCGCCCGGATCAGGAATTGTAACCGCGCGCACCTGACTGACCTTTTCGTCGTCACCGCGCTGTAGGAATCCGTGGACGATGATTTTGCCTTTTGGCCCTTGCGGATTGCCGAGGCGTTCGCGCTTGGCCTTCGACATGTTGATGGCCTTGCCGCCGACGAATGTTTCGTCGCTCTCGACGTCACCGGCTAAAGGGCGGGCGAAACTTTTCGTCCTCGCGGCGTAGCGCCGGCGATGCAGCACGAACCACGCGCTTTTCTGCGTGATGCTGAGATCGGTCGCGAGCTGCGTGCTGGCGATGCCCTTCTTGTGCGCGGTGATCAACCAGATCGCCGCGAACCACTTGCGCAGCGGGAGCTTCGTGTCCGCGAAGATCGTGCCTACCTTGATCGAAAACCGCTGGCGGCAATCGCTGCACTTGTGCGTGCGCTTATCGCTGAAATGCATGATCCGCGTGCCGCCGCAGTAGGGGCAGAAGGCGCCGTTCTTCCAACGCAGCGCACGGAGGTGATCGATGGCGGTTTGCTGGTCAGGGAAAGCCTCGAAGAGTTCGATCAGGCTCTTGAACGATTTGAGATCGCGGGCTTTCGACATGCCGACAACTTAGCAGGCCGCCTGGGTCAAGCACGTATATAATCACCATCCTACACTATATACTCGGACGCCTAGAGGATTAGACCATGGACCCGGTGTTGTACGCGGTGTGCATATGCGGCGGTGCCGCGGCGCTGTTGCTGCTTGGCAGTTGGATTGCCAGCAAGCTGGGCTGGTAGGCCAAAGGCATCGGTTGGCCACCCGTTTCGGTGCCATCTGGATCGGTGTTGGCCCAAAGACTGACGTCTGACAGATCTTTATGCAAGTTGATGTAAGCGCTTAAACGCCCGCTGCGCCCACATTCTTCAGCGCTTCCCGCACCGATAACGGCGACAGCTTGGCCCGGTTTTTCGCAACAAAGTCCCGCACCGCCGGCGCATTGGCATAAGCATAATCGCGCAGCGCCCAGCCGATGGCTTGGCGAATGAAGAATTCGCGATTTCCGCCATGCGTGCGGCATAGCTTGAACAAAATGGCGCTATCTGTCTCGATCTTCCAGCCATTTTGATGGAGGATGGCCAAGCGGTTCATCCAAAAGGACGGATGCGCGCTCCAGCGCCACACCACATCGCGCACATGCAGATTGCGACGCAGGATCGCGCTTGCGATCGCAGCAAAGCCATCCACGCTGTCCCACCAGCTGTTTTCCAGCGCCAATTCCTCGATCAGCGCGATGGTGGAAGATGGATCGATCTTCTTGGCCATGGCTTCAAGCAGATCAAGCGCGACATAATGATATTCGCGTTCTCTGCGCGCCCATAGCAGCCGCACGATTTGGTGCACTTGGCTGCCATCCGGCTTGGCCAGCGGCTTGATGGCCGCGCGCCGTGCGGGTGCAGGAATGCCGAGAAAGGCGAAGTGATCCTTCATGTACGCTGCCATAGCGGCCGCGCGCCTTTCATCGGCTAAAGGGGCCAGCGCCGCACTGGCCGCGTTCACATATTCCCAAGCCGCTGCCACCAATCCGGCCTTTCCGCCTTGCACCGAGATAGCCTGGCCGGGATCTTACGGCTTGGCTGGCGCGGGCAAGGGATTGGCCGCCAGATAGGCGATGATGTCGGCCCGATCCTTGGGGACGGCCGTGCGCAGGGCCATGGCGGTGCCGGGGGCCATGCGGGTGGGGTTTTCCAGCCAGCGATCGAGATTGGCGGGTGTCCAGACAACCTTCAGCTTCTTAAGCGCCGCCGTATAGGTGAAATCGGGGATCGCTGCCGATTTGCGCCCCACCACGCCGCGATGCTTGGGGCCAATGCGATTGGCATCCAGCCCGTGGCAGGCCCCGCAGCGCGCGGTATAGAGCTTTTCGCCGCGCACGGCATCGCCCGTCACAGCAACAGCAGCCGCAGCGGCCGGTTTGGGCTTGGCGGCTGGTGCCTGCGCCGCAGCGGAAGACGGCAAGAATGCCGCCGCCGCTGCAACGCAGATCACGGCCGCGCTGATCAAAAGATTGCGCATAGCCTTCATTTCCTTACGCGCCGAACAGGAAGCCGGCTTTGGGGATCGGCTCGCCCAGAGCATTCGCGAGCACCGCGACGTGATAGGCTTCATCGCCCGCCAAGCGCGCCGCAAGAAGATGGAAATCCTTCAAGGCCGGGATGAGGCCGAGATAGGCATTGGTCGCGCCGGTTTCCAATTTCAGGGCCAAACGCAGCACATCTTCCTGGTTTTTCAGCGAGCCGGCATTGAGCGCTTCGGCATAATCGCCCAGGGCCTTTTCTTCCACAGCCGTGCCACCCAGGGTGCGCACCGCGCCGATCAAGGCATCGCGGTGTTCTTTGTGGTGGCTTTGGAAGGTCACGCCCACTTGCAGCACGCCGGGCGTGAGCAAGCCGCTGCCGGCGGCCAGGGAATAAGCCGCAATGCCTTCATGCTCCAGCGCGATGGCGGCGTTCAAGACGGCAATGTCTTGAGCCGGATCGGCCTTTTTAGCCTTCTTGGCCTCTGCCGTGTCGATCAGCGCGCCGCCCGCCACAAGGCCCAGAGCCGTGAGCGACAGGGTCTTGCCCGCGCCAACCAAGAGGCCGCGCCGCGAGGCGCCCTCTTGTGCGATATTCGATGCTTTCATGCTTCTCTCCCTCAAGATAACGCCAGCGCGCCCAACACGCGCTCCGTCATTCGCGCGCAACTTTCACCCGCGAATTGCAAGGCGCCGGCCAAGGCCGCGCCGAATTTTGTTTGTAATTCCGTGCGCAGCAGGCGCCGGGCCCGAAAGGCCCGCGTCTTCACCGTGGCCACGGGGATTTGCAGGATGTCGGCCACTTCGGCCAAGGCCAGGCCCTCGACATCACGAAGCACCAAAACCATTCGGAAATCCTCTGGCAGGCGCGCAATGGCGGCCTTCAAGACCTCGGAAACTTCCGCTTGCATCAGTTTTCCTTCTTCCGTTTGCGGGCCAGACTCATGGCCAAAACTGCGTTCGCGAAATTCCGCCAGGCTGGCCACGTGCGCCTGCTGCAATTCCTGCGCACGGCGCGCGTTTTCGCGCTTGCGTTCCAGCGCGCAATTGATGGCGATGCGGGTCAACCAGGTGGAGAGGCTGGCTCGGCCAGCAAAGGTCGAAATCTTGGCGAAAGCGTTGAGATAGGTTTCCTGGAGCGCATCTTCGCAATCGGGCTTATGGCGCAGAATGCTCCAGATCACGCGGAAAAGGCGCTGATTGTTGCGGCTCATCACGAGCCGCATCGCCGCCACATCGCGCGCGCCGATGCGCTGCGCCAGATCCAGATCGCTGATATTTTCCAGGCTTTTCGGCGCGGCGATCACGGCTTCGAACCCCATATGGTTGGGCTTATCACAGCATTAGATGGCAGTTTTTTGCGAAGGTTCCCGGCCAGGATGAGTTTTCGTTGAGCAACGCTCGCACGCGCGGTGCGGCATTGGCGATGGACCATGCAAGCCAAACAATGCTAACAGCCGCGCGCTTATGTTGGAAATCAA
>JAKFWI010000222.1 GCA_021731965.1 Hyphomonadaceae bacterium
GCACCCAATGCTGCCACCAGGATTTTGATGCGCGCTTTGTAGATATTGTCGCGCCGGCCATGGCGATTGTAGACGCGCAGGATGGAATCCAAATAGCCCAGCAAGGCGTCGGCCGGCAGGCCCTCGCGGATGCAAGGCCCAACCAAAGGGGTGCGCCCCTGGCCGCCCCCCACATAGACATCAAACACGGGCCCCGCCTGCGCCGGTGTGCCAGCACGCAAATGCAGCCCGATATCATGCACCTGGATGGCCGCGCGGTCCGTCTTTGCGGCCGTCACCGCAATCTTGAACTTGCGGGGCAGCCACGAAAATTCCGGGTGAAAAGTACTCCATTGCCGGATCAATTCACACCACGGGCGCGGATCTTCTATTTCATCCGCGGCCGCCCCGGCAAAGTGATCGCTGGTGACGTTGCGAATGCAATTGCCGCTGGTTTGGATGCAATGCATCTCTACCGCGGCCAAGGCCTCGAGGATGGCCGGCACATCTTTCAGGGCAGGCCAGTTGAACTGAATGTTTTGGCGCGTGGTGAAATGCCCATAGCCTTGATCATAGACCCGGGCAATATGCGCCAATTGCTCCAGCTGGCGCGCGTTGAGTTGCCCATAAGGAATGGCCACGCGCAGCATGTAAGCGTGCAGCTGCAAATACAGCCCATTCATCAAGCGCAGCGGCTTGAATTCATCCTCCGTCAGCGCGCCAGTCAGGCGCCGCTGCACTTGCTCGGAAAACTCCGCCACGCGCGCACGCACCATGGCGGCGTCAAACTCGTCATAGCGGTACATGCGCTGGCGTCCTCAATAAGGGGGTGATTTTGGCGTTGGGGCCCGGCCAACCGGCGAGGATGCGGCGTGCACGCTTTCCAACTCAGGCCGCCGCTTCAACGGGCTCGAGCTTCAGCTCTGCTTCTACCCGGCCAATCCAATGGGAAATGTTGGGAAACTCGGAAAGATCAAAGCCGCCTTCATGCGCAACGCGCGTATAGGCCACCAAAGCCAGATCAGCCAAGCTGATCTGCTCCCCCACCAAAAAATCGCTAGTGTAGAGCTGCATTTCCAGGCGCGCCAATGCCCTGCGCCCTCGCGCCGCCAAATCGGGATCCAGCTTTTGCTTGCCACGCCAGCGCAAATCCGCGCGCGCCACGGCAATGCAGGGCTCGTGGCTGTATTGCTCCCAAAACAGCCATTCATAAACTTTGGCCCGCAAATCGGGGTGCTTGGGCAGCAAGCGCGAGGCGTGCGCTTCAGCCAGGTTCAGCAAAATGGCATTGGATTGCGCCAGCACCCGGCCATCTTCGAACTGCACGGCCGGGACCTGCCCCGCCGGATTGAGGCCCAGAAAGGCCTCCGAGCGCGTCTCGCCGGAAAACACGTCAATCTCGCGCCAGACATAAGCCAGCCCCAGATCGCGCACCAGCCACAGCACTTTCAGGCAATTGCCGCTGCGCATATCACCATAAATCGTCAGCGTATTCATGCGCTTTTCTCCGTTTGCGCAATAGCATCTCGCCGCACGCTGGGCCCATGGGCGCGAATGGTTTCGCGATTGCGTTCGCGCTTGACGATGGTGTGCGCATCCTCCAGCGGCACCAGATAAGGCTTGACCACCAGGGTCACATCCTGCTGCGCCTCGGCCAGCGCCTGCGCACTTTCCTCCTTCGAAAAGCGCGCGCCATCGGCAAACGCCTCCACCCAGCCGCCAGCGCGATCGCGATAAATCACGGCCCCATCCAGCAGGCGGTTGGCGGTGATGATATTCACGCAGCCGCCCTCTTCGCGGCCATCTCGGCCAGGGATAGGATAAGCGCGCTATCGCCCGCCCGGGCCGCCTCCCCGATCACCAACAAAGTCGGCCCGCTGAGGCGCAAGGTGGCGCTGTGCCGGGCCAGATCATCGAGCGCGCAGCGCAGCACAAATTGATTGGGGCGCGTGCCGTTTTCGATCAGCAAAACAGGCACATCGGGGGCCAATCCAGCCTTGAGCAGGTTTGCCCGCACCGTCTCTAACGCAAACCCGCCCATATAAATGACCAGGGTTTGGCGCGGATCGGCCAGCGCCCGATTATCCAGCGGCGAGCCCCCGTCGCGACCCGCCGCGCTGATAAAGGTCACGGCATCGGCATAGTCGCGGTGTGTGAGCGCCGCGCCCACGCTGGCGGCGCAGCCCAGAGCCGCGGTAATGCCGGGCACGACATGCACCGCCACGTTTGCCGCTCGCAGCGCTGCCAATTCCTCCCCGCCACGGCCAAAAATGAAGGGATCGCCGCCCTTGAGGCGCACCACGCGCTTGCCGCTTTTGGCCATGCGAATGAGGAGGTCATGGATGTCGGGCTGCGCGACCGAATGATCCGCGCGCGCTTTGCCAACGCAGATCCGCTCGGCGTCGCGCCGCGCCAGATCGAGGATGCGCGGATCCACCAGGCGATCATACACGATCACATCGCCGTCCTGAAGGCAGCGCAACGCCTTGAGCGTCAGCAGCTCCGGGTCCCCGGGGCCAGCGCCCACCAGCCAAACCAGCCCGGCAGGCGGCGCGAAAACCGCGATGGCTTGGCGCGCCAGCGCCTCCGCCCCATCCAAATCCCCCGTGCGCGCGCACTCGCCGGCTGGCCCGCGCAACACGCTTTCCACAAGGCCGCGCCGTTGTGCGCTATCGGGCGCAACGCGGCGAAACTCCGCCCGCAGGCGGCGCGCCAATTCATAAACCAGCCCAGTCGAAACCGGCACGGCCGCCTCAATGGCCGCGCGCACATCGCGCGCCAAAGTGGGCGCGATGCCGGCGCTGGCGACGCCAATGGTGATGCCGCCGCGATCGATTATGGCTGGCACGTGGAAATCGGACAGCTCGGGCCGATCCACCACATTCACCGGCTTGCCTGCGGCCCGCGCCGCCTCGGCCCCCGCCTGCGCCAGGCCCGCATCCTCAAACGCCACGATCACGAAATCGGCACCGGCCAGCGCGCCAGGCTCAGGAATCTGCGTAAATTCCAGGACAAAAGCCGGCGTCGAAGCCAGCAAAGCGCGCTTGCGCGCCGCCAATGCCCCGCTGCCGATCAGCGCGATTGTCCGCCCCGCCATGGGCCATGAGAGTGGAAAGGCTTCCATCTCTCCAGCATGCCCGCCGCCACGCAAGGCGGCAAGCGATTTTCCATGGACGATTGCTAAGCCCAGCTAAACGATCTCCGCGTCAGCTCACACCCAGTTTGCGCTGTAGATCACTAGAACTCGTGGTGTATTGAAAGCGCAATTTCCGCTGGGGATAGACGATCCGGAAGGCCGCCTGCGCCATCAAAGCCGCTTCGTGGAAGCCAGAAAGGATCAATTTCAGCTTGCCGGGATACCAATTGATATCGCCGATGGCAAAAATGGATGGCGTGGAGGTTTCAAACTTTTCGGTATCCACCGGGATCAGGTTTTCGTGCAAATTGAGGCCGAATTCGGCCACGGGGCCCAATTTCATGGTCAAGCCATAAAAGGCCAGCAGCGTGTTCGCTTCGAGGGTGAATTCCCCCTTTTCTTTGCTGGAAACCGCGATGCCGTTCAGCTTCGGCGCGTTGCCCTGCAGGCCCTTCAGCTCCGCGATCTCCAGCTTAACCCGCCCATCCGCCACCATAGCGCGCATCTGGGCCACGGAGTGGGGCGCTGCGCGGAAGTCATCGCGCCGGTGCACCAACGTCAAGCTTTTGGCCAAGGGCTGCAGTGCCAGCGTCCAATCCAGGGCGCTGTCACCACCGCCAGCGATCACCAAATCGCGCCCGCGAAAACGCTCCATCTGGCGCACGGCATAAAAAACGCTTTCGTTTTCATAAGCCTCAATACCAGGAAGCGGCGGCTTTTTCGGCTGGAAGGAGCCCCCGCCCGCCGCGATGATCACCACCGGCGCGCAAATCACGGTTCCCAGCTCAGTAGTCAGCGCCCATTTGCCATCTTCGGTCTTTTCCAGCGCCGTGGCCATCTGGTTGAGGTGGAAGCCGGGATCGAAGGGCATGATCTGCTCGATCAAGCGATCTGTCAGCTCCTGGCCCGAAATGATCGGATAGGCTGGGATGTCGTAGATCGGCTTTTCGGGATAGAGTTCAGCGCATTGGCCGCCCGGCCGATCCAGCACATCCACCAAATGCGCCTTGATATCGAGCAGGCCCAGCTCAAAAACCGCGAACAGGCCAACGGGCCCCGCCCCCAGAATAATCGCATCGGTTTCAAAGCGCCCACCGGCCGGCGCAGAGGCCACGCGGCGCGGACCGGGCACGATATTGGATTGATCAGCCATATTTTCCACTTTTAAACAGCTCGCGGGCGCAAAAAGCATGAAGTGGCCCCCGCTGCAATTGAGAAGCGCTGTGGCTTGCGCTTAATTGTACTAATGCCTAGCTCAGCCACCTGATGATCGATCGTCTACCTCCACTCGCCGCTCTGCGCGCCTTCGAGGCCGCCGCCCGCCGCCTGAATTTTCGCCAGGCGGCGCAGGAATTATTTGTCACGCCAGGTGCCATCAGCCAACAGATCCGCCTTCTGGAAAACCATGTGGGCACGCCACTGTTCCAGCGCGAGGGGCGCGGCGTCAGCTTGACGGAAGCGGGCGCCGCGGCTTTGCCGTCTTTGCGCCTCGGTTTTGAAAAGCTGGCGGAGGCGGCCCGCGCCATGCGCCAGCCCCAGCGCCGCTGCCGCGTCACCCTATCGGCCCCGCCTTCGTTTGCCGCGAAATGGCTGGTGCCGCGGCTAGAGCGCTTCAGCCAGGCCCATCCCGAGGTCGAGGTGTGGGTGGCGGCGGATATGGCGCTGGTGGATTTTACCAGCATGGACGTGGACTTGGCCATCCGTTACGGCGCGGGGGCCTATGCGTCGCTGACCAGCACGCGCCTGTTGGAGGAAACGGCTTTGCCGGTCTGCGCGCCGGCTTTGCTGGAAGCCGCCCCCATTTTGTGCGCGGACGATCTGGCCAACCATACGCTGCTGCACGATTCCAGCCCCAGCGCGCATGATGGCGCACCCGATTGGGCCATGTGGCTGAAGGCGCATGGCGCATTGGCGGTGGATGGGGCGCGCGGGCCGCGCTTTAGCCAGGCCAGCTTGGTGATCGAATCGGCGGTCGCCGGGCGCGGCGTGGCCTTGGCCATGCGGGCCTTGGCTGAGGCAGATTTGAGCGCCGGGCGGTTGATTGCCCCATTGGGTGATGGCGCGGCCCCTTTGGCGTATGGCTATCATTTGGTCTGGCCGCAGGGGCGCGCTTTCACCCCACCACAACGCAGCTTTATCGACTGGCTACACGCCGAAGCGCGCAACAGTGCGCGCGCCCGCGCTGAGCAGGAAGCCATGCCCGTGTTTGCCGGCCAAGCAATTTAGCGCTCAGCAATCAGCTGGTCTGCAGCGCGATCCACACCTCGACGCGCCGATTGCTTTGCCGGCCTGCCTCGCCGGAGTTTTCCGCGACCGGGCATTTGTCACCAGCGCTATCCACCTGCAGACCGAACACGCCGAGAGCCTCAAACTCGCCGCGCACCGCCTCCGCACGCTCGCGCGCCAAGCGGCGATTGAGCTCGCCATCGCCCAGCCCGTCGGAATGGCCGATCAACCGGACTTGCGCGCCCTGGCCGAGCCCGGCTTTCAAAGGCCCGGTGGCCCGCAGCAAATCATCGCGCGCGAGGCTGTCAAGGGTATTGGAATTGGGCAAAAAGCGGAACACGCTGGCCATGCGCTGCGCGCCATCGGTCACGGCGCGGTAAACCCGCGCCTCCGGCGTGCCTTCTTCACAAATCACGGCCTGGTTATCTTCAGGGCGACGCTCCAAGGGCCGCAGGGAGACATAGCGGAGCTCTTCCACCCGCGCGAAGGCAGCCGGGCTTTTCATATAGGCCACCAGCGCCGAGACAAAGCGATGGGCCCGCATGGTTTGCGGCCGCACATACAAAAACAGGCGTCGCGAAATCGGATAGCTTTCTGCGCGGACACTCTCCCCGCTTGGTTGAAAGGCCGGTCCGCCGGCAGAAACCGCCACGCGTTTCACCGAGGGCGTGACATAGGCCACCCCGACAAAGCCGATGGCTCTGGGATCATTGCCAACGCTTTCGACCAAATGGGAGCTGGATTCATAGCGCTGCGCGGACTCCTTGGCCTTTTCCCAGGCTGCGTCTTTAGTAAGCACCCGATCGAAAAAGAATTGAAACGTGCCGCTGAGATCATCCCGGGCATAGAGCTTAATGGGGCCAGGCGGCGCGCCGAATTCCGCCCAATCACGGGCCTGCCCCAGGAAAATGCGCTTGACGTCCGCAAGCGGCAGCGAACGCAGCGGGTTGGCTGGATGGGTGATGATGGCGATGCCATCGAGCGCGATGACGTGCTCCGCCAAGGCCGCTTCGCCGGCGAAATCTCCTGCGTCGGCCTGGCGCAGAGCCTCGATTTCCTCGGTGGTAATGGCGCGCGAGGACATGCCGATCTCGGCTTCGCCGCTGATCAGCTCTTTGAACGATTCAGCAGAGCCGTGCGAGCGGATCCTCACCGTGCAGCGCTGCTTGCCTCGATCGCCAAATACGGTGACTTCCCCAAGCCTGTCCTCCTGCGGAGCAGTCACCGTGAAACTTGCCGAAACGAGATAATCGCGCACCAGCGCCGGGGCCAATTTCTCACCAATGGTGTTGGAGCCGGCGAGGATGGCGTCGCACACCTCGGTAATGCCAGGCTGGCCGCTGGCTGTGCGAAGGCCAAAAAACGCGCTTTGGCTGCTCGGGCCCGACCAAATCAACAAGCCAAGCCACAATAGAAACGCAGCGATGGCCGAAACCCCCGCCACGAGCGCCAGCGCCGCTAAAGTGCCCAACAGAAGCGAAACGAACCGCATTTACCCATCTCAGCTTTCCGAAGCTTTGACGCAGCATTGCTTCACTTTAATGACGCGCAGGCGATTTTTCTGCAGCGGCGCGTGGTGAATGCTAGCGCATTTTCAACAAAAAGCCTGCCCCGGACTTGATCTTGGGTGTAGTCGCGGTTTTGTGCCCGAAAATGCGCCAGTTCAAAATTTTAGAGCGTCGGACCCAACAAAATCCGGCTCGGATTTTGCCTGCGCTACTCTAAAGGCTCGTGCGCCGCGCGATCAACCAATCGTGCAGCACGCTGGCATTGTTTCGGATTTCCTCGCGGGCGGCGAACAGCAGGGTCACGCTTTTGGCCTTTTGCGCGGCCGCCAGCAGCTGAGCCACCGCAGCGGCGGCATCGCCCTCGCTGAGCTCTGCGGCATAGGCCACGCGAAACTCTTCCCAGGTGCCGGGATCGCCATGCAATTGCTTGCGCAAGGCATCACTAGGGGCCAGATCGCGCAGCCATAAATCCAAACGCGCCGCCTCTTTGGTCAGCCCCCGCGGCCATAGCCGGTCAACCAGCACGCGCAGGCCATCTTCGGGTGCGATCGGTGCGTAAATCCGTTTGAGCCGCCAATGCGTCACGCTTGGCCCCCCGCTTGGCGCGCCAAATGGAAATCCGCGGGATCAAGCGCGCGCACGCGGTTTTGGTATTGAAACACAAATCCCGGCCAGAGCGTGGCATTGCGCCCATCTTCGCGCACATACCAAGAACGGCAGCCGGTTTGCCACACGGTTTTGGTGATGCGCGCCTGCAAGCGCGCGTTGGATTGCTGCTGGGCATCGGCGCGCACTTCCAGACTGGCCAATCCCTTGGCCCGCATCAGCGCCAAGGCCTGCATGGTGTAGCCGATCTGCGCCTCGATCATGGCCACCATCGAATTGTGGCCAAGCCCGGTATTGGGGCCCATGAGGAAGAACAGATTGGGAAAGCCCTCGCTGCTGAGACCCAAATGAGCCTCAGCCCCGCGCGCTTGCCATTCGGCGCGAAGCGAGCGCCCAAAGCGCCCAATCACATCGCAGGATAAGGGCTCCACCGTTTGGAAACCGGTGCCGTAAATGATGGCATCGGCGGCCACGCGCCGGCCGGCCTGCGTGACGATCTCATCGCGCCCGATTTCGGCAATGCCCTCTGTGATCAATTCGACATGGGGTGCCATCATGGCCGGATAATACTCATTGGAAATCAAAATTCGCTTGCAGCCCATGATGTAATTGGGTGTCAACTTGGCGCGCAACGCGGCATCGGGCACGGCGCGCTCCAGAAAGCGCAAAGCCAGCCTTTGGGCCCTCACCATGATTTTGGGATCGACGATAAAGCCCAAGGCGCGCGATTCATTGAGCCAGAACAGGGCCTCGCGGTGCGCGTGCTGCACCATCGGCAAGGCTGCATAGATTTTCGTCTCCCTCGGCCCCAAGGGGCGATCCGCCTTTGGCAGGATCCAGGGGGGGGTGCGCTGGAACACCAGGACACGCCGCGCGATCTTGGCCAATTCCGGCACGAATTGGATGGAGCTGG
Source organism: Hyphomonadaceae bacterium (assembly GCA_021731965.1). Classification (GTDB taxonomy): domain Bacteria; phylum Pseudomonadota; class Alphaproteobacteria; order Caulobacterales; family Aquidulcibacteraceae. The sequence goes on from JAKFWI010000222.1 coordinate 8,369, forward strand.
CCCCCGTGCCGATCACCGCCAGGGTTTTCTCGGCCAGATCCGCGCCATGATCCCAGTGCGCCGAATGGAAGGCCGGCCCGGCAAAGCGCTCCTGGCCAGGAATTGCGGGAATCGACGGCTGGGAAAGCGCTCCCATGCCCGAAACCACGGCCCGGGCTGTGATTTCACCCTGATCGGTTTCGATACGCCAAAATGCCTGGGCCTCATCCCACCGCATCGCCCGCACGCCATGGCCAAAGCGGAAATAGGGATTCACCCCATATTTTTCAGCGCAATGGTGCAGATAGCTCAAAATCTCCGGCTGCTGGGGATACATGCGGCTCCAGCGCGGCGATTGCTCGAAGGAATAGGAATACAGGATCGAGGGAATATCGCAGGCGCAGCCCGGATAATGATTATCGCGCCAGGTGCCGCCGAGGCTCGCGGCGCGCTCCAGCACCGCGAATTGGGTCCAGCCTTGCTTCAACAGCGCGATGGCCATGCCAATGCCCGAAAAGCCCGAGCCGATGATCGCCACATCGAGTTCAGGCTCATCGGCTTGCATAAACGGCTGTCCTTGGCTCCAATGGCCGAACTTGACGCCGCTGTGAGGCTGTCGTCAAGCCGATGGCGAGTTCCAAAAACCCACAAGCGCGCGCACGTCGCGCATGATCGGCTCGGCGATGGCCCGCGCGCGCTCCGCGCCGTCGCGCAAGATGGCATCGAGCGCGCCCGGATCGCCCATCAGCCGGCGCAGCTCCGCGGCGATGGGTGTCAGCTTGTCGACGGCCAGATCGGCCAACGCGGGTTTGAACGCGCCAAAGCCCTGGCCCGCCCATTGTGCCAGCACCGCCTCGCGCGAAACATCGGCCAAGGCGGCATAGATGCCGATCAGATTTTCCACTTCCGTGCGCCCCGCCAGCCCCTCAATGCTCTCCGGCAAGGGCAGCGCATCGGTGGTGGCCTTCCTGAATTTCTGGGCGATGGCGCTGGCCTCATCGGTCAGATTGATGCGGCTCATATCCGAGGGATCGGATTTGGACATCTTCTTAGCGCCATCGCGCAAGGACATGATCCGCGCGCCCGCCCCCT
>JAKFWI010000063.1 GCA_021731965.1 Hyphomonadaceae bacterium
GTATCTCGTCAATGAGGGGTCTAGAAAAAGCTCGCTCGATGAAACTCGCCAGTATTCTTATCCTCGGCGTCCTGTTATTCGTGTCCCTGGCGTTCGCCCTTTATTCTGCATTGCGACTTTCAGGCGTGTCAATGACGGTGCATGGCTGGATAGCCTTAGGTCTTGGCGCTTTTCTGACAATTGGGTTGGGGGCGGGTCTCATGACCCTTGTGTTCGTGTCAGCGCGCGATGGTTTTGATGATCAACAATCAATTTCTACGGATGACGATGCGACGTGATCGTATGGCTCTACCGATTTTAGGTAGGCGTCGGCTGAGCAAACCGAGAAATAAGTGACGTCCTGGAGCGGGCGGGGGGAATCGAACCCCCGACATTCAGCTTGGGAAGCTGACGTTCTACCTCTGAACTACGCCCGCGCGCATGTGGCAGGGGCGTTGACTAGCAAGCTTCCCTTTGCGGGGCAAGCGCCAAGCCGGCACGCCAAAGGCGCGGTGTCGCTACATTGGTGCGATTCACCGCTGTCTTCAGGCGCATGATGTGATCGATGGGGTGCGCATCGATCGGGGAATGCGCTCTGTCGAAATCGGCGTTACACTTTTCGGCAAGAGGCTGGCCCATCATTTTCACGATAGCCGCGATCGTCTGGCAGGCGGGTGTGTTGGTTTGGCGGGAGGGCCGCGATGAGCGCAGCGGGGCTAACGTGAACAATCCGGGTTATCCCGCCTTCCAACTTTACGAAATCAGGCTCAATTCTCTGCGTCTTTTTCCCCGGCTGAGCGAAGCGAAGAACGGTAGAACCCAGGGGCAACTCCGTTCTCTGGACCCCCCTCGCCTGCGGCACCTTGGGATGACGCAATTTCTTTGACGCAAGGATTCTTCGTCATGCCACCGGCTTGGCGCAGCCAAGATCGGTGGCATCCAGGGCCAGGGATCCAACCGCTGCTACGCACGATGGGAGGACGCAAGGCACGACCTGCGGCCCGGTGGGCTGACGCAATTTCTAATCGACTGGATCCAAACACTAGCAGGCTGCTGAAAAACTCCCGCGAGCCGCGATGCGAAGCCGATTTCTGATTCTAAAAAACCTCTGATTCAATAACTTAGAGCGCATTCGGACGGAAAACCGCAACTCCACTTTTCCTGAATGCGCCCCAGGGCCTGTTGAGATGTAGGATTGGCTCGGCGCGCCGCAATGCAAAACGCCTCCCCGATGGGGAGGCGTTTTTAGGCTTGGCTCAGAGGCGTATCAGGCGCGCGCAGGCTTTCTGCCACGCTTTGCCACCACCGCCCCTTCGGCGGCTGGCTCGACGCGCTTGCGGCCAAGGCCGATGCGCCGCGCCATTTCAGAGCGATGCGCGGAATAATTCGGCGCACTCATGGGATAATCTTTCGGCAGATTCCACTTGTCGCGATACTGCTCGGGCGACATGTTGAAGCGGCTGCTCAAATAGCGCTTCAGCACCTTCACCTTGGCACCATCTTCCAGGCAAATCAGATAATCTGGCGTCACGGACTTCTTGATCGACACGGCCGGCACCGGCGCGGCCAGCGCCTTCGTCTCTTCCACGACCGGCTCGCTCGCGGCCACACCCGAAACGGATTGCAGCTCCCGGTGCACACGGCGGATCAGATTGAGCAGGCCATCTTCCGTTAGCTGATTGGTGGAAGCGTAGGCCGTGACAATGCTGGTGGTTTGGGCGAGCAACGGTTCTCCGTTGCTGACTGGGGTGTTCATCGATAGTCCTTCCAACTTATTCGTTACGAAAACGAGCAAAGCATCTATTGCTTTACGGTATCATGTAGCGCTTTTATGCCAAGTGTAAAGATTTATTTCCTGAATGCTTACCCAAGCCAAGCTTTGGCTGCATTGTGATTGAACAGCCTTCGAAATGAGGTGCGGTTAGCCTTAAAGTGGAGCCAGGAATCGGGGAAAAATACAACTTCACGTGCACCGCTGGGTTGGCTGCAGCACAATTCCACGCCTCACTCGTCAGTGCGCAGCGCCTGAAATTCTCCCGACGCTCTTTAAACGAATGCGTCCTTGCGGTTTTGCGCCGGGAAATGTCCAAATTTATACCACTAAGCCGCTTTCTGGGGAGTGACCGGGGGCCAGTTTCTCTGAATGCGCTGTAAGCATGTCCGCGCATTGTTCCAAAACGAGACACCCCCCGATTTGCGGCAGATATCGCAACGCGCTCTGATCAAATACAGTATGCTTCGGGTGATGGGAATCACATCGATCGATGGATCATGCCTTGTCTTTATATTGTGGCATAAAATCGGATTCGCTGATGCACGACGTGTCATGAGCAGGCAATCACCTGCCCTCTTCAAAATACCAGCCTGTCGCGGGAAAGACTGATCATGGGCAAGTTGGCGCTGGCTTCAACAGTTTTGCTTTGTGCGGCTTTGATTAGCGCCTGCTCATGGCAGCCACAAACTGCGCTCATGCCATTCCTAGGGCTCAGCGCCTTGATGTTTGGCGCCAGCACGCTGCCCTCGCTGAGCAAAGTTACGGTGTCGCCAAGGCTGGTGCTGGGCGTCGCGGGGTTGGTGCAGCTTATCGGCCTAGGCGGCCTGCCGCTGTTTGAGGATGATTTCTATCGCTATCTTTGGGATGGCTATCGCACCGCCACGGCTGGCACGCCCTATGGTCCACCGCCTGAGGCCTATTTCAGCGACCCAAGCGTGCCCCTAATGATGCGCCGCATTCTGGATGGCATTGGCTATCCGGAAACGCCGACGATTTATGGGCCGGTTCTGCAAAGCGTGTTTTGGCTCGGCCATCTCGCGGCACCGGGGCAAGAGCGCATGCTGCGGGTTTTGCTGGGCCTGGCCAATCTGGCGCTGATTGCGCTGCTGCTCAAACGGGTGCGGCCCGAGCAGGCCGCGCTCTACGCCTGGAGCCCTTTGGCCTTCAAGGAAATCGCTTTGACCGGCCACCCGGACGGGCTGCTGGCGCTGTTTCTATTGCTGGGTCTTGGGCTAAGCGCGCGGCGCGGCGCGCTGCTGCTGGGCGCAGCGCTTGGGCTGGCGGCCGGCGTCAAGCTATCGGCTTTGGTGGCTTGGCCGGCTTTGCTCAAGCTGACGCCGAATGTGCGCATGGCCGCCTTGGGGCTGCTGGCCGCCGTCGCGGCGCTGATCCTGGCTTACCTCCCCTTCGTGCGCTGGACGGGGGCGGGGGCGACGGATTTGGCGGGGCTGGCGGCCTTCGCGGCGCGCTGGGAGTTCAACGCCGGGCCCTATGCGCTGCTGCGTGCGCTGAGCTCGCCTTTGCTTGCCAAGTTGACCCTGGGGGCGCTGGCGGTCGCGGGCATTGTCGCTGTGCATCTGCGCGCGCGGCGCGGCGCGGCGCTTTACCCTTACCATTTGATCTTTGGCTGTGTGCTGCTGGCCGCCCCGGTGGTCAATGCCTGGTATCTGCTCTGGGCCCTGCCCTTTGCCTGCGGGGCGCGCCAATGCTGGCCATGGGTGGCCTCACTAACACTGCTGCTCAGCTATTGCACAGGCCAGCAATTACCCCAATCGGGCCTTGCCTTGTTCGCCGTGCACCCCATCGCGCTATGGCTCGAATGGGGCAGTATCGCCGCGGCTTTGGCCTGGGATGTCCACGCTTTCCGCCGCCAACCCAGCAGTGCAATTAAAAAACCGGAACGAAACTTTTGATGAAAACGTGCCCTCTTCAGGGAATGCGCTGAAGCACCGAGATCAGCTTGCGGGTGCGCGGGCTGAACAAAGTGGGGCTGTAATAGGCGCTGGCCACGCGCTTGACGATTTCACCGCGCGTTGGATAGGGCGCGATATATTTGGTGAAAGCCCGCACGGTCAGCCCATTGGCCATGGCCAAGGTGAACAGCTGGATCAGATCGCCCGCCCCTTCGCCCACGACTGTGGCCCCCAGGATTTTGGCCTTGGGCCCGATCACCAGCTTGGCGAAGCCCTCAGCGCTGCGCTCGGCTTGGGCGCGATCGTTCTCGTGGAAGCCCCAGCGCGTCACCGTCACCTTATCACCAAACTGCGCCTTGGCGGCGGCCTCCGTCAGGCCCACTTGCGCCAATTCCGGCTCGGTATAGGTGGCGTGCGGCATGGGGGAGCTATCGGCCCGCATTTTCACCTTAAACAGCGCATTGGTGACGAACACGCTGGCATGAAAGCCAGCGGCATGGGTGAATTTCTCCCGCCCGGTGATATCGCCAACCACCCAAACGCGCGAATTATTGGTGCGCAAATAGGGCGTATTGATCACGCCGGTTTTGTCGAAGGCCACGCCGCCCGCCTCCAGATCGAGGCCATCGGTGTGCACACTGCGGCCAACGGCCACCAAAAGATGCGAGCCCTCGATGCGCTCTCTTGCGCCATTGGCCTCGATTTCCACGGAGATCGCGCCGGCCGTGCCGGAAACCTGAACAGCCTTGGCCCCCTCGCGCAGCACCACGCCGTCGGCCTTGAGCGAAGCCGTAACAACTGCGGCGGCTTCGGCATCATCGCGCCCCAGGCAGCGATCCATCTCGATCACCGTCACGGCGGCGCCCAAGCGGCGGAAGGATTGCGCCAATTCCATCCCGATGGCCCCACCGCCCAAAACGATGAGATGCTTGGGCAGCGCGTCCAGCTGGAACACATTGAGATTGGTGTAATAGGGCGTTTGCGCCAGGCCGGGAATGGGCGGAACGGAAGGCCCCCCGCCCGCGGCAATCACGATGCGGCGCGCCTTAACGCGCGAGGACGCGGAAACCACTGTTTGCGGATCGGCAAAGCGCGCGTGCTCCCGGATGACGCGGCAGCCAAGGCCCTCGAAGCGCTCTTGGCTATCGATGGGGGCGATGGTGGCGATCACATCGGCCACATGGGCACGCACTTTGGCCCAATCCACTTGGGGTTCGCTGTTGGCGATGCCAAAACGCGCCGCATGGCGCATGGCGTGCGCGGCCTTGCCCGCCGCGATCAAGGCCTTGGACGGCACGCAGCCCGAATTGAGGCAATCGCCGCCCATCTCGCCGCGCTCATAGAGCACAACCTTGAGGCCAAGCTGCGCTGCCCCCGAGGCCACCGAAAGCCCCCCCGAGCCGCCCCCGATGACAACCAGATCGGCGCTATCTTCACTGAGGTCTGGGCTGCGCATCATGCCACCTCTTGCGGCTTATTGGATTTGAAACGCTTGTAGGCAACAGGGATCAAGGACAGCACGATCAAGCCAATAATGGCGGCCAGCACGGTCGGCTGGGTGAGCGCGCCCGCCAGATCGAGCTTGCCGCCTTTGGCGATGGTATCGCGCCCGGCGGCACCAATCAGGGTGTAGGTCATGGAGCCGGGAATGATGCCAAATAGGGTGGCGAAAAAATACGTGCGCAGCTTCACGCCCAAGAATGCCGGGACAATATTGACGATGAAGAAGGGGAACAGCGGCACAAGGCGCAAGACCATCATGTAGGAGAATTCATTCTCCCGAAATCCCGCTTCGAATTTGGCCACGAAGCCACCTGCGCGGGCCGCGAACACATCGCGAAAAGCGGTTTTCGCGGCGATGAACAAAGCGGTTGCGCCGATCGTCGCGCCGAGCACCGTGGGCAATACGCCGATCGGGCCAAACAGCACCCCGCCGGTCAGTGTCAGCACCGCGGCACCGGGCAAAGACAGCGCCACCACGATGGCATAGGTCAGGCCGAACGCCAGCATGGCCAAGAGCAAATTGGCCCGCACCCACGTATCGAGCGCCGCAAGATTTTGCGAAAGCACGTCGAACGAAATGTATTTGTGCCAGCCCATGGCGAAAACCAGGGCCACGGCCAGGCCGATCACGGCCAAGGGGGCAAATCGAAGCAGGCCTGGCTTTTTGGCTGTGGGCTCTGTCTGATCGGTCACTGTCATTTCGCGCTCCTGACTTCGTTGAGACTCCAATCGTATTCGTAGCCTTCAATGCCGGGGGCTTCTGCGATCTTGGCCGCCCGGGCCGGCGTAGAATACTTAGTCAGATGCGCCAGCAAACCCGCTTGATCCGGGCCAAAATCCGCCTTGAACCAGTCATAGATTGAGGAAAGCTGCAGCCCGCCTGAAGTCATGGTCACACCGCGCGGATGGCCAATATAGGCCCTCGCCGCTGCATCCAAATCCGCGCTCAAGGTTGCGGCACGCCAGGCCTTGATTTGCAGATTGGGGCAGCCATAAGAAGCGCAATTGACCGAGTAATGCACCCGCGGATCCTTGAATTTGGCGCGCAGCGTGCCGTGCTCGATCTCATCAAGCGAATACTTCTTGCCCTCTATGGTTGCCACCTTGGTCTCCCAGGGGCCAAGCAAAGCCTTGGGGCTCAACGTGCCCGTGCTCTTGATATCGCGAATGGATTTAACCGGATAGCTGCGCAAGATCACGCGGATGGTGATGGCGTTATAGAGATTGGCCCACGTGGCAAATTGTTCATCGCGCGAAAGCTTGGAGATCGGCGTGGCCTCAATGCTCTTGATATAGGCTTCCAAAGCCGCGACATCAGGCTTCGACGCCTTCCAATCGGCATAGCGCACGCGGTTCACGCCATCTTGGCTCTGCACCACATAGCGCCCGAGCAACCGATCAAACGCCGCATCATCGATGGCGGCCTTGGCTGAGCCCCACGCAAACAGCCCAAAAATTGCAGCAATTAGGCCGCAAGCAAAATGTTTCCACGCCGGCATGATGCACTCCATCCCTCTAGAACGTCGGTTGATGCGCTGACCTTCTGACTTCGAGCTGGAAGGGCGCATCGATTCCCATGCACCAACCGCCCCATTCGCTCACGGCAGAACCATCCGATATTCTGCGAGCCCCAGGGCGTCACTCATGGCCCCGAGATTTTACAATCGTGTTAACGCCGGCCATCAATTGGTCGTGCATGGGCAAGCTTACAGCCGCTTTGCGTTCATCACCAGCGCGGTGCGCAGCAAGGCAATGGGGAATGGCGATCACTTCGCCGCCAACAAGGCCGGTGCCGGGATGGCCGCAGGCCGAATGCTCGCTTTTTTGTGCAAGGCCTCGCGCAGCACGACATAAAGAATCTTGCCCCCTGCGCGCACAACACCGCGCAGAGTTCCGGAAATTTTCGATTGCCCGATGCGCCGGCGATACTGAACTGGGCGTTCCAAACAGCGCAGCCCCAAGCGCGCCGCCTTGATTTGCATTTCCACCGTCCAGCCAAAATCGCGATCGCGCATGGCCAGGCGCTCCAAGCCGCTGCGCGAGATGGCGCGGAACGGGCCCAAATCGGTGAAATGCACGCCCCACAGCGCGCGAATCAAAGCGGGGGCCAGCCAATTGCCGAAGCGCTGCGGGGCCGTCATCGCCCCCTTTTCCATTTGCCCCAATATGCGCGACCCAATCACCAGATCCGCCTGCCCCGCCAGAATTGGTGACACGATGCTTGCAAAATCCTCCGGCGCGTCCGATCCATCCCCATCGACAAAGACCACGATATCGACATCAGTTGCCAGCGCGGCCATGCCGGCTAGGCAGGCCGCGCCATAACCGCGCATGGGTTCTGAGATTACTTGCGCGCCCGCTCCGAAGGCACGCGACGCGGTGAAATCGGTTGAGCCGTTATCCACAACTAAACATTGCGCGATCTGCCCCGCGCCGGCCGCCAGCATGGCGCGCACCACGCCGCCGATGGCCGCCTCTTCATTCAGCGCCGGAATGATCACGCCAATTCGCGCCGCCTTGATGGGCGATAATGGGGCCTGGCCCTGGCTTTCTGATTGCATCCGCGCCTCCCCTTGCCAATTCCTGGCCAATTCCTGGCCAAACGCTTCGCCGATTCTGCGTTTTCGCCAATGGCGATATCAACCATGGCGCGAGTTTATCCCGGAAACCACGCTTTATGCATCTCACGTTTACGTTACGCGAAGGAATTGGACGCTAGTTTGACGCATGATTCGCACATGAGGTAGCCGGTGCTCGCAACCTTTCATAGCCGCCTGTCTTTGCTGCAAAAGCTCGGCCTGCTTTCAGGATTGATGGCCATTGGCGGGATTGTGCCCATCACCCTTTTGGCGCGCAGCAGCCTTGTTGCATTGAGTTATGCCAAGGATGAAGACAAAGGCCGCACCTATCTGCGCGAGCTTTGGCCACAATTCATTGCCGCTGCCGAAGAAAAGCCCGCCCCGGCCATGAGCCCGGAAGGGCTCGCGCAAAGCGTGCAATTGGGGCTGGAAGAACGGGTGAAGGCCTTCGAGGCGCAAGGCTCCAGTGCGGAGCGCGTCAGCAAGGGGGCCGATCTCATCCGCGGCGCCGCCTCCTCGGCTGGCCTCATCCTCGATTCCGATCTCGATGCCTATTATTTGCTCGATCTCTTGACCAGCTCTCTGCCGGAAATCGTGCGCGTGGCCGCCGATGTGCGCGAACGGGCGCACAATTCCCTGGAGCCGCTGGAAAATCGCCTCGCTTTGGTGGGGGCCTATTCCAAGCTCAGCCGCACCATGCTGCTGATCAATGATGCCGTGGCCAATATCGAATCCGATGATCCGGCCGCCGCAGAAGTGCTCAAGCCGATTTTCTCGGATCTGGAATCGGCGCTCTTTGAACTGGACGATGCCGGCTTCAGCGCCTCCGACGCCGTGTTTTCGGGGCAGACGGAATTAGACAGCGGCGATGTGGATTCCGCAGCGCAATCAGCCATCGACGCGGTCAACAAGGCCTGGATCGCCACCTATGATCAAACCGATGCGGTTTTGGCCAAGCGGCAAAAGGAAACGGCCACCACCTTCGCGGTAACGCTTTCTGTGGTGCTGGGGCTCTTGGCCATATCGGGCATTCTTTCCGTGCTGATCGCGCGCGGCATCAGCTCGCGCATCCGCGTGCAGCTCGCCGCCATGCGCCGCTTGATGGATGGCGATCTCAGCGTGGTGCCGCCTTACATGACCGACAAGCACGAGACAGGGGCCATCGCCGAGGCCGTTGCCGGCTTCAAGAACAGTCTGGTGGAAAAGGCCATATTGGAAGAAGCGGCCCAGGCATCGGAATTGCGCGCGGCGCAATTGCGGCGCGAGGAATTGCTGGCGCTGGCCGATCGTTTTGAAAGCAGCATTTCGGCGAATGTCGAAAAGCTCTCCGAAGCGGCGGATAATCTGGAACGCAATGCGCGCTCGTTGACGCAGGCGGCCGAAGGCTCGGCCCGGGTCAGCGAAACCGTGGCCATCACCTCCGATTCGGCGGCCATGAATGTGCAGATCGTTGCCGCCGCCACCGAGGAAATGAACGCCACCGCCGCCTCCATCGGCAGCCAGGTGCAAGAAGCGGCCAGCGTCGCCAGCAAGGCCGTGTCCCGCGCACAGGAAACCGCCGCCAGTGTGGAGCACCTCTCCAACGTGGCCGGCCATATCCACGAAGTGGTGGCGCTGATCGGCACCA
>JAKFWI010000154.1 GCA_021731965.1 Hyphomonadaceae bacterium
GGTGGTGCGCGAACTGGCCGGCCAAGATGCCATGCTGATCCGGCCGATGGCCTATGTGACGCTGACCATCGATCACCGCGTGCTGGATGGAGCGCAAACCAATGCCTGGCTCACCCGCTTTGTGGAGATATTGGAGGCTTGGGCCTGAGGTGGCATTAGGTTGAGAATTCGTTAACCGGGGATGAACTATTCGTGCTTGTATCGTGTAACTTGCCCATGCCGCACAACCATGTGTCGGGGCCCGGTAATGGTTCGTGGCGCACCAATACAACATCTATATTGACGAAGCAGGCGACGACGGGCTGACGAAGTTCCGCGCCCCAGGCGCAGGCGGCGGCGCTTCTCATTGGTTGACCATAGGCGCGTGTATCGTTAGCCATGAAAACGACCGGGAAATTGTCGCGTGGCGTGATGAGATTCGCGATCGCATAAGTTCAGGAAAGGCGCAAAGGCGTTCGATCCACTTCCAAGACCTCAGCCACGCGCAACGTCGATTTGCTAGTCAAACGTTAGCGAATAAACCAATCGAAATTATCGCCGCGCTTTCCAACAAGAAAACTTTGTCATCCCTTCCATTTGATCGATTCGAAATATTTAAAAAGAAGAACCAGCTGTATAGCTATGTAACGCGATACGTATTGGAACGCGAATCCAGCATCTGCAAGCGCCGCACACTGCAACAAGGCCTCGGGAACTGCACCGCACGTGTCATCTTTTCAAGGCGCGGAGGAATGAACTACGAAGAATTCCGAGAATACATGACAATTATCAAAGAAAAGCGCGAGGCGATTTCCTCAAAAGGCGTTATTGATTGGGATGTCATCGATCCGGAACAGATCGATGCCCAAGATCATTGCAAGGTCGCGGGCCTTCAGCTGGCCGACGTTGTAACGAGCGCAATTCATCACGCCGTTGAGCCAGATGGGTTCGGCAATTTTGAGCAAAGCTATGCCGAAGCGCTCCGCGAGAGATTTCCAAAAGGGCCGTCTGGTTCGATTCTGGACTTCGGAATCGTTCCAATTCCGCCATTGCACAAAAAACCGCCACTCGCACCCGAACAGCTTGCCTTCTTTCAGAGCTTCGCAAAGAGGTAGCAGGCCCCCGGGCCCTGATCACACCGTAGAGGTGCTGCGGGTTTTCACCCACTCGGGCAGATTCCGGCGCTTGCCTGCTGAGGATAGGGCTAACACATGATTCGCTCCCGTTCAACAAGAGACGGGAGTCAACCAGAACAAACCGTGATTATTAGTCATTCGAGACAAACAACTTTACACTGGCGCTACACTCCCCGAGGCCTCACGTGCCCGTGAAATTGGGAGCGCGTTTTTCCAGCATGGCGGCCACACCCTCGGAATGGTCCGCCGTGTGGTGCATGAGGCCCTGAGCGGCGGCGGAGAGTTCCAGGATTTGATCATAGCTGGCCGATTGGCCTTGGCGCAGCAGGGATTTGGCGATGCGCAAAGCGTGGCGCGGCTGGGCGACGATCTTTTGCGCCAAAGCGAGCGCCTCGTCCAGCAGGTGCTCGCCCGGCACCACGCGCGAAACAAGGCCCCATTCCTTCGCGGTTTCGGCATCGAGCACATCGCCGGTGAACAAGAGCTCCGCAGCGCGGCTGGCCCCGATGGCGCGCGGCAGGATCCAGGCCCCGCCATCGCCGGGGATGAGGCCGATCTTGAGGAAGGTCACGCCGAACTTCGCGCTTTGTGCGGCGATGCGGATATCGCACAAGGTGGCCACATCGCAGCCCAAGCCAATCGCCGGCCCGTTGATCGCGCCGATCAGCGGCAGGTCGAATTGATAAAGCGCCCGCACCAGGCGGTGGATATTGCCGCGATAGCCCTCGCGCACATCGGCTGGGCCGCCGGCAAAGGCCCCGGTGCGCGCCTGCATGGCCTTCAAATCCCCGCCGGCGGAAAAGGCCTTTCCCGCCCCGGTGAGGATGGCGCAGCCGATGACGGGATCGGCGCTGATGGCGCGGCAGGCGGCCTCCATGGCTTCGCCATCGCCCAGTTCACCCAGTGCATTCATGGATTGCGGCCGGTTGAGCGTCAAAATCGCCACCGGCCCACGTTTTTCAATTTCCACCAAGCTCATGGCGCAATCCTTGTGATGATCAGGCGGCGGCGATGGCGATGGCCGTGCCACGCTCCAAGGCCAATAGCGCGCGCTTGCGGTCAAGCCCCCCGGCATAGCCGGTCAAGGTGCCACTCGCGCCGATCACCCGGTGGCAGGGAATGGCGATGCTGGTCGGATTGCGGCCAATCGCCGCGCCCACCGCGCGCGATGCCTTGGCATTGCCCAGCAGCGCGGCCAGCGCACCATAATTGGTCGTCTCCCCATGGCCGATGCGCAGCAAAGCTGCCCACACCCGTTGCTGGAAGGGCGTGCCCTGCGGGACCAAATGCGCGCGAAACTGGCGCACTTCCCCGGCAAAATAGCCATCCAATTCCAAGCGCATTTGGCGCATAGCCGGGCTTTCGCCGGCCTTGGCATCTTGTGGGCTGCGCTCATGCTTTTGCCCATCGAACATCACGGCATGCACGCCCGCCGCGCTGCCCAAAATCGTCATCGGCCCGAGGGGCGAAATATAAGCGGATTTCAACATGGCTGGCCTTTCTGCATGGGGCTGCGCATCAACTTCTCTTGTGCGTGCTGGTGCCAGAGGCGCATGGCCCCATAGCCGCGCCAGGGAGAAAGGCTGGCCATCTTGGCCTGCGTCTCCGCCTGGCCCTTGATGCCCAAGGCCGCCGCCAGCGCGCTATCGCCCGCAGGGAACGCATCGGGATCGCTCAAGGCGCGCAGCGCCACATATTCGACGGTCCAGGGGCCGATGCCCGGCACGCGCGCCAGCGCGTCTCGCCCCGCCTGCACCCCACCGCGCGCCAGGATGAGCCGGCCTTCGGCCAGTGCGGCTGCCAGCTTTTGCACGGTTTCGGCGCGCTTAAGCGGCATGCCCAAGCGGGCGATGTCCTGCGGATCGGCGCTGGCCAACTGCGCGGGCGTTGGGAACAGGCGGTTTGGCCCTTCGCGCTCTTGGCCATCGCCAAAGCGCTCCAGGAGCAAGTGCGCAAGGCGGCGGCCAAAGGCCAAAGTGACCTGCTGGCCCAAAACCGCGCGCACCGCGGTTTCGAGGGGATCGAGACCGCCCGCGATGCGCAGCCCCCGCCCCCGCGGCAGGAAAACCGCGCCATCCAAAACCGCGTCGATGACCTGCATGTCGCAATCGAGATCAAGCGCCCCGCGCACCGCCGCCACGATCGGCCGGATGGCCGGTGCGAGGCTGTCTTCCAATTCCAGCCGCACCCCGTGCGCCTGCGCGCTGATGGCCATGCGCCCGATTTGCCCGCCCACGCGCCATAGCCGCTCATAGCGCCCATCGGCGCAGTGCTCCATGCCCGGCAAGGCACGCGCCGCCGCAAAGCTGAGCCAGGGTGCTGCGTCGAACGCGCCGCGCGCCTGCAATTCCAACGTCAAAACCGCTAGATGGGTGCTGCGCGGGGCGCGCTGGCGCACTTTTGATGGGGCCAAGCGATAGCGCTGCAAAAACAGCGCATTAAAGCGCCGCAGGCTACCAAAGCCAGCCGCGAAGGCAATGTCGGTGATCGGCAATTGTGTTTCGCGCAATAAGCGCTTGGCCGTCAGCAAACGGTGGGTCTGCGCCAGCTCAATGGGAGAAGCGCCAAAGGCCGCCAGCGTAGCGCGGCGCAGATGGCGATCGGTGATGCCAAGCACGGCGGACAGCCCCGCCATGCCGCGCTCTTCCAGCATGCCGGCCTCAATCAGGCGCAACGCCTCACTGGCGAGCCTGTGGCGCCGATCGATCGGCGCATGGCCGGGCGCGCGCTCTGGCCGACACAATAAACAGGGGCGAAAGCCCGCCTTCTCCGCCGCCGCAGAGGATGGAAAAAACCGGCGATTGGCCGGCTTTGGCAGACGCGCCGGGCACACGCAGCGGCAATAAACCCCGGTGGAAGTCACCCCGGTGAAAAAGCACCCGTCAAAGCGGGCATCGCGTGCCTCTAGGGCGCTGTGGGCGATGGCATCGGTGATCATGGCCCCAATATAACCGCTCAGCGGCTTGCGTCTCGCCGAAATCGGACATGCCACATGCCGCGACGCATCAGTCATTCGGCAAGCTGGAATCCGGGCTTTCGCGACCCAGAACGCGCACAATCAACACCATGTTATCTTCCAGGAGGTAATAAATGGAATGCGCGCCATAGACACTGCGGCGATAGCCGGCACGGATATGATCCACCTTCTGCCAAATAAGCGGGCTTTGCGCGATTGATTGCAGGCGAGCGATTAGCCCGTCATAATACTGATTGGCCGTTCGGAGACCGAAACGGTCAATTCCCCAAGCATAAAGTCGTTCCAGGTCACCGTCTGCCGCCCCGCTCAGCCGATAGCGGCCATCAGCCATTCTGGGGTTTCCGCTTGTTCACGGCGGCACGGATTTCCTCGGGATTACGTATGCTCAATCCACTCTTTTCGCCCCTAACGAGCGCCGCGCGGGTTGCCGCGATCTGACTGTCTTCTTGTTGCGCCTTGCGGATCAAATCCCGCATCACTTCGCTATCATTCGTGAAGGAGCCGCTATTGATCTGGCCCTTGATCCACTCATTCTGCGCCTGCGTCAGCGTGATGGTTTTTCGCACAATGCTCATGGCCCACCTCGTTCGTGAAAGATCATACCATTGGTGCAATATAGCGCGATTTCACGCGGTGTGGAGGGGTGACGAGTGAAGGCCAGCGCGCACATAGGCGGCTCAGCCCGGCGGCCCAGCCGAAAAGCTTTCGACCAAAGAGCCCGCCACCAGGCGCCAGCCATCGACCAGCACGAAAAAGATCACCTTGAATGGCAAAGAGATGGTCACCGGCGGCAGCTGCACGATGCCGAGGCTCATGAGCAGGCTGGCCACCACCAGATCGATGATCACGAACGGGATGAACAGCATGAAGCCGATCTCAAAGGCGCGCTTCAATTCGGAAATCATGAAGGCCGGCGCAATGATGCGCAATTGCACATCCTCGGGAGCCTTGGGGGCTTCGATCTTGGCCAGATCGATGAATAGCGCCAAATCGGCTTCGCGCGTGTGGGCCATCATGAAATCGCGAATGGGCGCGGCGGCCTTGGGAAAGCCCTGCTCGATCGACATTTCCTGGCGAAACACCGGCCCGCCGCCCGCATCCCAAGCCGCCTGCCAAGTGGGTTGCATCACAAAAAACGTCAAAAACATCGCCAGCGACAACAGCACCGCGTTGGGCGGGGCCGTCTGCAAGCCAATGGCCGTGCGCAGCATGGAAAGCACCACGGTGATGCGCACAAAGCTGGTGGTCATGATCAACACCGAGGGCGCGAGCGAAAGCACCGTGATCAGCGCCGCCATCTGGAAGGCGCGCTCTGTCAGGCCCGCGCCCGATCCCAAATCGACATTGATGGATTGCGCATGGGCCGGCCCGGCGCTCAGCAGCACCAGCACGCCAACGAGCAAGGCGGCAAAGCGGATCATGGCGTCACCTCCATGGGATTTGCTGATTCCTTCGGCTTTTCCTGGCCAAAGGCGGCGATGGCGCGATCCCCATGCGGCGAGAGCAAAAGCAGATGATCCAGCCCATCGCAGCGCACCAGAATCAGGCGCCGCCGCGGATCGAGCGGCAGGGATTCGATCACGGACAGCCGCTTGCCTGGCCCCCCAGCCATGGTCGGCAGCCAGTTGAAGCGCCGCGCGCCATAGCCCGCCACACCAATCAAGCCCACGGTTGCGCCCAATGCCAATAATGCCCTGACCCAATCCCAAGCCTCCATTCTGGAGCCTCCTTTTGTTTCTCTTCTTGGGCTGGGCCGGTTTGGTTAATGCGCCGTTAACCGGTGAGATCAAAGATTTACGGGTGATTAACCATGTTTAGAGAGGGTAGGTGCAAAGGAGTGCGCCCGTGGAGATTCCCTATTTCGCCGCGCTGAAGGCCAAGCTCGATCATTTGGGCGTGCGTCAAAGGCTGCTTGCCGAAAACATCGCCAATGCCACCACGCCGGGCTTCACGCCGCGCGATGCCGCGCCCGCAGATTTCGATGCCATCGTACGCGGAGCCTCAGGCGGGGCTCGCACCGGCGTCACTTTGGTCCGCACCCAGGCCAACCATTTGGCTGCCCGCACCGCGCCAGAAGCCTGGCAGATTCGCGATGCACCCGATTCGGAAACCACGATCGATGGCAATCAGGTCGTGCTGGAAGATGAGACGCTCAAAGCCGGCCAGGTACAGATCGAGTTCGATACCGCGATCGGCCTTTACCAAAAAGGCCTGCAAATTTTGCGCACCGCTGCGCGCGCGCCGCCTCGCTAAAGGAAATTTCCCATGGGTGATCTGAATGCCAGTCTGGCCGCCTCGTCTTCAGGCCTGCGCGCGCAAACCAATCGCATGCGCATCGCAGCAGAAAACGTGGCCAATGCCAGCTCCACCGCGGATACGCCCGGCGGCGATCCCTATCGGCGCCGCGTGCCCGTTTTCGAAGAGGCATTGCTGAAGGAATCGGGCGCCCGGGGCGTGCGTGTGGTCGGCGCGCGCGACGATCCCTCCGATTTCCGGGTCGAACTCAATCCCGGCCACCCGGCGGCGGATGCCCAAGGCTATGTCAAACTCCCCAATGTCGACGGCTTGGTCGAAGTCTTTGATATGCGCGAGGCCTCCCGTGCCTATGAGGCCAATCTCAACATGATCGAAGCGGCGCGCAATATGGGTGCCCGCGCGCTCGAATTGCTGCGACGCTGAGGGAGTAAATCGCCATGGCCATCGATCCGCTATCGGCCTCCAAAGCCTATCTGGAAGCCGCGCGCACCGCCCAAGGCTTGGGCGCCTCACCCGGCGGGGCAGGCCAAGCCGCCGGCGTCGATGGCAACGAATTCAGCCATTTGATCGGCAATGTGCTGCGCGAGGCGCAAAGCGCCGGCCGCAATGCCGAGGCGCAGGGCCTGGCCGCCCTTTCCGGGCGCGCCGATGTGGTGGACGTGGTCACAGCCGTTTCCGCCGCCGAGGCCAGTTTGGAAACCGTGTTGGCCGTGCGCGATCAAGTCATCCAGGCCTATCAAGAAATCTTGCGCATGCCGATCTAACCACCCGCTAAAGCGTGAAGGGGCAGGCCTTGCCCCGGGCCAAAGCGCCCGGCATGGTCTTTTTCCATGAGCGAGCAGCATAGCATCCATCTGAGGGACATTCCCTTGCGCTTGCGCGTCGGCGTGCCGGATGCGGAACGGGCATCGCCTCAGGATTTGCTGGTGGAGATTTCGCTGGAAATCCTTGATCCACCTGTGTTTTTCCTCGAAGATGATCTGCGCCAGACCATCGATTATGATGCCATTCTGGCCTTTTTGCGCGATGGCCTGGCTGTGCACGGCCCCTTCGCGTTGATCGAAACCATCGCCGATCGCATTTGCGCCTTTTGCCTTTCCTTGAGCAAACGGGTGGAATTGGTGGATGTGCGCGTTATCAAGCCCTCGGTTTTGCCGGCGCAGATGGGGCAAGTCAGCGTGCGCCTGCGCCGCAGCCGCAATGGCCCATTGGGCGCGCATCCTCCGGGCGAGAGCCTTGGGCCTTCCTCCAAGCACAAGAGGCCAGCATGAGCGAAATCGGCCCCACGCTGGTCACCGGCGGCGCGCGCCGCCTCGGCAAGGCTGTGGTTGAGCGGCTGGCGAAAGCCGGCGTGCCTTTGGTGATCCACGCGCGTGCATCGGGCGCGCAAGCCGAGGAATTGGCCTGCGATATCCGCGCGGGCGGCGGGCAGGCCGTGGTGGCGTTGGCCGATCTCGATGATCCGAGCGCTGCGGGCGCGTTGATCGAGCAAAGCGCCAAGGCCATCGGCGCACCGTTGCGTGGCCTGATCAATTGCGCCGCGATTTTCGAGCACGATACCCTCGATTCCTTCGATCCGGCCATGCTGCAGCACCATATCGAGGTCAATACCGCCTCGGTCATCAGCCTGATCCGCTGCTTTTCAGCCGGCCTCGCTTCGGGCACCCGCGGCAGCGTGATCAACTTTTTGGATTTCAAACTGGCCAGCCCCTATCCCGATCACTTCTCCTACACACTCAGCAAATATGCCCTGGCCGGGGCCAGCGAGATGCTGGCCCGCAGCCTTGCCCCGCGCATTCGCGTCAATTGCATTTCGCCCGGCTTTGTGCTGCCCGGCCCCGGCCAAAGCGAAGAGGATTTCGCCCGGTTGCACGCGCAAACGCCTTTGCAGCTTGGCGCCACGACGGAGCATATCGCCGATGCCGCGCTGTTCTTGATGCAGACGCCCTCCATCACCGGCCAGACGATTTATGTCGATGCGGGCCTCCGCTTCCTCACGCATGAACGCGATTTTCTGTTCCGCTGATTTTGTTCTTGAAATGTTCCAAAGGCGTGCCATGCTGGCGGCATGACAAAGCCAGCCATCACGCTGTTCAAAGGCCGCGGCGCGGTATCGAATGTGCCCGGCCGCTTTGAGGCCCGCCAGAGCGAGGCCTTCGATGATGGCTGGGATCAAGGCGAAGAGCCGCCGCGCGCCCTGGAAACCCTCATCGGCATCGAGGCGGCCCGCAGCATCATTTCCTATAATGAAAGCCCCGATATCGGCTTTGATCGCAGCCTCAATACCTATCGCGGCTGCGAGCATGGCTGTATTTATTGTTATGCCCGGCCGAACCATGCCTATGTCGGCCTCTCCCCTGGCCTGGATTTCGAGCGCCGCCTGTTCGTCAAGGCCGATGCGGCAAAGCTTTTGGAGCGCGAACTGGCCGCGCCGAATTATCAGCCTCAGGTCATCATGCTTGGTGGGGTGACCGATTGCTATCAGCCTGAAGAGCGCACCCGGCGCGTCACCCGCGCGGTCCTGGAAGTTTTGGCCAAAGCCCAGCACCCATTGGCCATCACCACCAAATCGGCTCTGGTGCTGCGCGATCTCGATCTGCTCACCCCCATGGCGCAAAAGGGCTTGGCGCGGGTGGCCATCTCGCTCACCACCTTGGATCCGGTTCTGGCCCGCAAGATGGAGCCGCGCGCCGCCGCGCCCCATCGCCGCCTGGAGGCGATTACGGGCCTGGCCAAAGCTGGCGTGCAGGTGACAGCCATGATGGCCCCGATCATCCCCGCTCTCAATGATCATGAGATCGAAAGCCTGCTGGAGGCCGCAGCGAAAGCGGGCGCCGATAGCGCCTCCTTTGTGCTGCTGCGCCTGCCGATGGAAATCCACGCCTTGTTCGTGGAATGGTTGGAGGCGCATTTTCCCGATCGCGCCGGCAAGGTCATGAGCCTGATGCGGCAAATGCGCGGCGGAAAAGCCTATGACTCGCGTTGGCATGAGCGCCAGCGCGGCAGCGGTGCCTATGCCGCGCTGA